>CAZUDR010000106.1:0-3812 GCA_964618715.1 uncultured Undibacter sp.
GCCGTGCCGTAGATGCGCGACAGCATCTCGCGATTGGAATCGCCGCGCCAGTAGGCGCCCGCAACCTTCATCAGCCTGAACGCGCTGCCGACCCTGCCGGTCGACGTCATGTGCGGGCCGCGGCACAGGTCGAACCAGTCGCCCTGCCTGTAGATCTTGATCTGCTGTTCCTCCGGGATGGCGTCGACCAGCTCGACCTTGAACATCTCGCCCATGTCGCGGAAGGTCTGCTTCGCCTTCTCGCGCGACCACACTTCCTTGGTGAAGGGTTTGTCGCGGGCGATGATCTCCTTCATCTTCTTTTCGATGACCGGCAGGTCCTCCGGCGTGAACGGCTGGTTGCGGTAGAAGTCGTAGTAGAAGCCGTTCTCGATCACCGGGCCGATGGTCACCTGCGTTCCCGGCCACAGGTCCTGCACGGCCTCGGCCAGCACGTGCGCGCAGTCGTGGCGGATCAGCTCCAGCGCGCGCGGGTCGTCGCGCGCGATCAGTTCGATCCTGGCATCGCCGGTGATGGGATCGTTGAGGTCGGCGAGCACGCCGTCGAGCGCCATCGCAACCGTGCGCTTGGCGAGTGACGGCGAGATGCCTTTGGCGACCGCGAGCCCGGTCGTGCCGGCCGGGTAGGGCCGTTGCGCGCCGTCAGGAAAGGTGAGGGTGATCTGCGCGGATTTCGCCACGGGCTGTGCGCCCGCCATGCCGGCTTCGGCCATCGTGGTCTCCTTGCTCACTCGCTGCCTACGAATGCAGGTAAGCGTGCGCCCGATATAGCAGCCGAACCGAGTGATGCAACAGGCATCAGGCCGAAGCACGGGTCAACAGCCCGGTCCGGTAGATCGTCGCAACCATCAGCACCGCGAGCGCAAGCAAGAGCCCGCTCAGATTGGCGAGGAACTGGCTGGCGGCGTCGATATTGCTGCCGATAGCGAAACCGAGGCCGAGATAGGCCGAGGTCCATGCCACACGGCCAAGCCCCGAGAACAGCAGGAACGCCGGCCAAGGATAGCGGCTCAGGCCCGCGAGCAGGCTGGTGATCGAGCTCAGGTGCGAGACCAGCGTGCGTGTGAACAGTACCGTCAATCCGCCCCAGCGGGCGAACAGAAGCCGGACGTGCTCAAAACGTTCCGGTGAATACCCGATGAGCCGGCCATGCGCAGTGAGGAAGGTCTCGCCGAGCAGGCGGCCAATCAGGAACGCAATGGCGTCGCCGGCAAGCGAGGCGAGAATGGCGACTGCGGCCGCCGCCGACCACTCGATTTGTCCGAGCGCAGCGAGCGAGCCGGCGAGCACCGTGACCAGGCCTGTCGGCACCGGCAAGCCGATGGCGCCAAGCAGCAGCGTCACGGCCAGCGCCGGGTAGCCGTAGGCCAGCACGGCTGACAACAGCCCGTCACCCAGGTTTCCTTGCGTCGTACTGGTCTCGCTCCCGGCCAGGGGCGGGCCGGCGCCGATGGCGCGCTGCACCTCGCGCACGAAATCGAAGGGGGATACGCCGCGCTGGTCCGCAACCGATTTGAGGGTTTCATCCGGGCTGCTGTCGGGCGGCAGGTCCAGACGCGCGAGCAGGTCTCCCCGCGGCACTCGGTACGTTGCCGCAACGTGCGCAAGCGTCATCCATCCACGCAGGCTGCTCGCATCCGGGCGGCCGACCTCGTAGGCCGAACGCAACAGCAGGAACGAACCGTAGCTGCGCAGTCCGAAGAACGCCGAGGCGAGGGCGGCCAGCACGATCGCCAGCGTGAGCACGAGGTTTGCCCGCTTGCTCATGGCGCCGGCGTCTCGTTGGTCCCCCGCCAGCGCCCGTAGCGCCATGGCATCCACCAGTGCGCGCGGGCAGGGAGCGTCCCCGGCACGAAATCGAGACCCGACGTTCCCCACGGATGGCAGCGCAGGATGCGCGCCAGCGCCATCCAGCCGCCCGCCCACAGGCCGAAGCGCGCGATCGCCTCGTCGGCATAGTCGGAGCAGGTCGGCAGATGCCGGCAGCGCGGGCCGATCAGCGGCGCCAGCGTGTAGCGATAGGCGAGCACAAGTCCGCGGCCGGCAAGGCGCGGCGCGCGGGCCACACTGTGCCAGGCCGACGCGCGCTCGTTCATGGTGGTCATCCCGGGGGTTCGAGGAATTCAGGTTTTAGGGATAACGCCGCGCCGGGTTGCAGCCGCCGGGTTCCGCATGTTCCCGCAATGCCACACGCAATTGCGCGCAATTTCAACAATGGGCCGCTTGATGGCCACGATTTTAATCTAGACCCGAATCTGCCGGCTCACTAGATTTGCAAATGACATAACGGGGGTCATGGCCGCCAAGCCCAGCCAGAGTGCGGAAGCAACCGCATCCGAGAATTGGGAACCGGCGACGAGACGGGGGTCTTCATGGGTCGCTCGCTAGCGATGGTTGTTGCGTTTGCCGCGGCGGCGCCGGTGTTGCTGTTGCCGGCCGCCTCGGGCGCCGTCGACCGCACGCTGCCGATGCGCTTCGAGCTTCGCCAGGAAGGACCGGCGATCCGTTGCGGCACGCGTTGCCGCGTCTTCATATCGGCCCGCGGCGCGATCACGGCCTCGACGCCGCGTGACTTCGTCAATTTTGCCACGGGCCGCCGTCTGGATGGCGCGACGGTGGTGCTCGATTCCGACGGCGGCTCGGTGCACGGCGCCATCGCGCTCGGACGCGAAATCCGCCGGCTCAGGCTCAACACCACGGTCGGACGCACCGTCGAACTTTCCGGCAGCACGCAGGACATGCCGCGCGTTCGGCTGGAGCCGCAGGCCGACTGCGAGTCCATGTGCGCTTTTGTCCTGCTTGGCGGAATTCACCGCGTGGTGCCGTCGCAAGCGCGGGTGATGGTGCATCAGATCTGGCTCGGCGATCGCCGCGACGATCCGACCGCGGCGGCGTATTCGGCCGAGGACCTGGTGCTGGTCCAGCGCGATATCGGCAAGCTTGCGCAATACACCATCGAGATGGGCGCCTCCATCGAGGTGCTCGATCTCGCACTGCGGATCCCGCCGTGGGAGCCGATGCATACGCTGACGCGCGAGGAGATTGCGCGCGCGCGCGTGGCGACCGGCAACGACGTGCCGGTCGCGGCCACCGGGACTGCATCGCCGCCGGCCGTCGCCGATGCGCCGTCGGTCAAGGTGACCGACGGCAGCCAGGTGACGGCGATCAGCGAGCGGCATTGGACCGCCGTCGACCACGAGGGTGCAACCGCGCTGGCGCGTCGGCACCCCCTGACGCTTGAGGGCGAGGACATCGGCAGCTTCGATCTCGTCGTGTCCTGCGGCGGCAATCAGGAAACCTACGATGTCAGCTATTTCGAACGTCGCTACGCGGACGGCCGCGCACGACAGCCGGATGTGCTTGACGCGGTCAGCGTGCGGGTTGGCGGCAGTGTTGCCAGGCTCAAGGTCGTATCGTCGCAATTCCACAGCCGCGAGGACCAGCTGGTCAGTTACGCGGTTGCCACCGTGCCGGCATCGCTGGTCGACGGATTTGCCGCGGCCGGCAACCATTCAATGGTGATCGAAACGCAAAGCGGGCGGCTGGCTACCGGCATTCGCCTCGGCAACACCGGTGCGCAGGAGGGCCTGCCGCGGCTGACAGCAGGCTGTGCGAAGGCGCTCGGCGACCGCGCCGATCTCGCCCCGGCCAAGGCCGTCGGCGTCATGGCGGCGAAGTAATCCTACTCGGCGGCCTGCGCGCGCTTGCCCCCGGCCTGGTCGAGGGCGGAGGCCACCGCGTCGAAGGTGAGCATGGTCGAGGCGTGGCGCGCCTTGTAGTCGCGCACCGGCTCCAGCACCGCGAAATCGGCC
>CAZUDR010000106.1:3822-9019 GCA_964618715.1 uncultured Undibacter sp.
TGGTCGTGTCGTTCCAGTACCCGACGTTCATAGCGGCCCACGTGCCCGCCGGCGGCGGTCCGTTCTCCTTCAGCATCCTGCGCATGGTTTCGCGCAGTGCGCGCAGCTCGTCCGCCCTGGCGCCGACCACATGGCGGGCCATCAGCGAGGACGAAGCCTGGCCGAGCGCGCACGCCTTCACGTCGTGGGCGAAGTCGGTGACCGTGTCGCCGTCCATCTTCAGATCGACGGTGACGGTGGAACCGCACAGCTTGGAGTGCGCCCGGGCGCTGGCGTCGGGCGCGTCGAGCCGTCCGAGCCGGGGAATGTTTCCCGCCAGGTCGAGAATCTTGGCGTTGTAGACGTCGTTGAGCATGCTTTTTTTAGCCGGCGGCCCCCGGTTCCGCGCATTGCCTCGGCTGCGCAATCGAATATATAGGGGTGAGCCCTGCGGCGCGAGAAGGGGTTACAAGCGCCGGGCATGGATTTCCTGCCATGCCGAGCGGGCATGCAGCGTCCAGCCCGCCGTTCCGGACCAAATGTCCGCCGGCGGGTTAACTGACGCGGCCACCCCGGTGACACTCCCGGCGCGCGGTTGCGCCGGTCGAACGGAGAGACCCGTTAATGGACGCCAAGAGTACGCCTGCCAAGATTGCGCCGTGGCCCAAGCAGGGCCTGTCCGAGCACGTGCGCGCCGCACCCACCCCGCCGGGCCCGCGCCCCTCGCGCGAGGAGGCGGAGGCGGCTGTGCGCACGCTGATTGCCTATGCCGGCGACGATCCCCGGCGCGAAGGCGTGACCGAGACACCCAAGCGTGTGATCGACGCCTACGAGGAAATCTACCAGGGCTATCGCGAATGCCCCGCCGAGGTGCTCGACCGCACGTTCAGCGAGATCGGCGGTTACGAGGACTTCGAGCTGGTGCGCGACATCGGCTTCAACTCCCATTGCGAGCACCACATGATGCCGTTCTTCGGCAAGGCGCATGTCGCCTACATGCCGACCGACCGGGTGGTCGGGTTGTCGAAGCTCGCGCGTCTGGTCGACGTCTACGCCAGGCGGCTGCAGACGCAGGAGCACCTGACCTCGCAGGTGGCGACGGCAATCGACGAGATTCTCAAGCCGCGCGGCGTCGCGGTGATGATCGAGGCCGAGCACATGTGCATGTCACTGCGCGGGGTGGAAAAGCCGGGCGCGCTCACCGTGACCACGCATTTCACCGGTGCCTTCAAGGATGCCAGTGAGCAGGTCCGCTTCATGACGCTGGTGCGCGGCGGACAACGGTAAGTTTGTCACGCGTTTGTTCACGTAAGCTCTCTCCGTCATCCTGAGGTGCGAGGCGCATCCGCGCCGAGCTTCGAAGGATGACGGCCGATCGCCGTTCGAGGCGCGCCTTGCGGCGCGCACCTCAGGGTGACGGAGACAGATCGGAGCGCACATTGGTTTCGGCAAACGAGACAGAAGACGGCCTGACCTTCACGCCCAGGTACGACAGGGACGGCCTGGTGACTGCGGTTGTCACCGATGCGGCCTCCGGCGAGGTGCTGATGGTCGCGCACATGAATGCGGACGCGATCGCGAAGACCGTCGAAACCGGCGAGGCCTGGTATTACAGCCGTTCGCGCAAGTCGCTCTGGAAAAAGGGTGAGGCCTCCGGTCACGTCCAGCGCGTGGTCGAATTGCGCGTCGACTGTGATCAGGACGCGCTCTGGCTCAGGGTCGAGCAGGCGGGCCCCGGCGCCTGTCATACCGGACGGCGGTCGTGTTTCTACCGGACATTACCGCTTGGCAAGGCAGGCGCGGCGACGCTCGAGTTCCGTGATGGCGACAAAACATTCGATCCCGCGCGGGTCTACGGCGACAAATCATAACTCCGTGAGCACAGGTCGACTTGGCGGCCGGAATCGATTAGCTGTCAGGGAGAGCGGGAGAGACCGGCTCGCGCAAACGGGCCGGCGCCGAAGGAGCAACCGCCCCGGAATCTCTCAGGCAAAAGGACCGCTCGGAACGACGACACTCTGAAGAGCGGAGCAAACTGCTCCCGCCGACGGTGTAAGTCGCAAGGCGAACAGCCGCGACGAAACTCTCAGGCCGATGACAGAGGGGGCACGCATTCGTGACGGCACGGATGTGCGCTCAACTCGACGGAGGCCTGACATGGTCCGATCACACAACGACTTCGATGTCATCATTCTGGGTGCCGGCGTCGTCGGCGTCGCCACCGCCTACTGGAACCTGCGCCGCGGCAAGTCGGTCTGTGTCATCGACCGTCAGCCCGGCCCCGGTCTGGAGACGAGCTTCGCCAACGGCGGACAGGTGTCGGTGAGCCACGCGGAGCCCTGGGCCAATCCGTCCGCGCCGCGCAAGGTGCTGAAGTGGCTGTTCAGGAGCGATGCGCCGCTGCTGTTCCGGCCGCGTTTCGACATCCATCAATGGCTGTGGATCGCCAGATTCCTGCTCGACTGCCTGCCGCGCCGTGCCGACCGGCATACCGCCGAGATCGTCAGGCTGGCGACCCAGAGCCGCGATCTGACCCGGCAGATCCGCAGCGATGAGGGTCTCCACTACGACGAGCGCTGCAAGGGCATCCTCCACTTCTACCGTGACCGGCGCGAATTCGAGGCGGCCATCCCGGTGGCGGAGCTGATGCGCCGCTACGGTTGTGATCGCCGGGTGATCGATGCCGACGAGGTGGTCGAGATCGAGCCCGCATTTGCCGACCGCCGGAGCGAGATTGCCGGTGCCACCTACACGGCAGACGACGAGAGCGGTGACGCGCACAAGTTCACGCAGGGACTGGCGCGTGTCTGCGAGAAGATGGGCGCGGTCTTCCTGTTCAGTCACGAGGTGACGGCGCTGGATGCCGACCGGTCGAAAGGCGAGGTGCATGCCGTCGAGGTCAGCGGCCCGGAGGGGTACCGCAGCCTGCGCGCGCGCGACGTCGTGGTCAGCCTCGGCTGCTGGTCGGCGCCGTTCCTGCGCCGCTATGGCGTCAGGCTGAACATCTATCCGGCCAAGGGCTATTCGGCGACCATTCCGATCGAGGGCGCCAACGGCGCGCCGGTCACCAGCCTGACCGATGACGAAAACAAGCTGGTCTATTCCAACCTCGGCGACCGCCTGCGCGTGGCCGGGACCGCCGAATTGTCCGGCTATACGCGCGACCTCAACCACGCGCGCTGTCAGGCAATCCTGCGCAACGCAAGGGACCTGTTCCCGCGGGCGGGCAATTTCGAGCGCGCCACGTTCTGGAGCGGTCTGCGTCCGGCCACCCCGTCGAACCTTCCCTATATCGGCCGCACGCGCTACCGCAATCTCTGGCTCAATACCGGGCACGGCACGCTGGGCTGGACGCTCGGCGCTGGCTCCGGCTTCCGCCTCGCTGATATGATCGCCGCGAACGAGGGGCCGCGGGCGGCGTGAAGCGTGACATGACGATGCCGGTGTCGGGCGGGGTGACGGCGTGCGGGGTCCGATCGTGACCGGTCATGCGGGTGGGCGTGTCGGGTTGCGCCTGGAGACGCGTGACGGCGGGACCATCGCCCATGTCACCGTCGACAACCGGGCCAAGCTCAATACGCTCGATAGCGCCCTGATGATCGACTTCATCGAAAAGGTGGAGGCGCTCGCCGCGCGCGAGGATCTGCGCGCGCTGGTGCTCGCCGGTGCGGGCGAGAAGGCCTTCATCGGCGGCGCCAGCATTCCGGAAATGGCGGCGCTGACCCGCGACAACGCCGAGGGGTTCATCACCCTCGTGCACCGGACCTGCGATTGCCTGCGCCGGCTGCCGGTGCCGGTGATTGCGGCAATCGACGGCTACGCGCTCGGAGCGGGTCTGGAAGTCGCCGTGTCCTGCGATCTGCGTGTCGCCACCAGCCGCGCGAAGTTCGGCATGCCGGAGGTCAAGGTCGGCCTGCCCTCGGTGGTCGAGGCGGCGATCATTCCGCGGCTCATCGGCCATGGCCGGGCGTGCGAACTGCTGATGCTGGGCGAGATCATCGACGCCGCGACGGCGCTGCGCTGGGGCCTGATCGGGCGCATGGTCGAGCCGGAGTCCCTCGCGCAGGAGGTGGAAGGTATTTTGGCGTCGCTGCTGGCGGCCGGCGCGCGCGCCGTGCGGGCGCAGAAGCAACTGATGCAGTACTGGGAGAATCATTCGCTCGACGCCGGCATCAGGGCCGGCATCGACGCATTCGTGCGCGCCTACGAGGGCGACGAGCCCGGCCGCATGCTGTCGGCCTTCGTGAACAGGAATCGGAGCTAGACCTTCACACCGGCGAGCAGGCGCTGCGCGCGCGCGAGATGCGGGCGGTCGTACATCTTGCCGTCGATGCCGACGGCGCCGGCGCCGGGCTGCGCGGCAAAGGCGGCGACCACGGCTTTCGCCTTCTCGATCTGCTCCGCCGTCGGCGTGAACACCCCGTTGATGACCGGCACCTGGGCCGGGTGGATGGCGAGGCGGCCGGTGAATCCGTCGCGGCGCGCGGCTTCGGTATCGCGGCGCAAGCCTTCCGTATTGCGGAAGTCGACGTAGACCGTCTCGATGGCGGGAACCCTGGCGGCCGCGGCTCCGAACAGGCAGACCGACCGGGCGAGACGGTAGGGTCCGGTCAGCGTGCCGTCGGCTTCGCGGTTCGCTTCGGCGCCGAGCTCGGCGGACAGATCTTCCGGGCCCCAGGTCAGGCCGATGAGGCGCGGGCTGGCATGCAGAAAGGTGCCGGCGAGGAACAGGCCGGCGGCCGATTCCACGGCCTGCGCCAGTATGGTGATCGAACCTTCCGGCAAACCGGCGACCGCCTCGCGCGCGGTCAGCTTGGCATCCAGATGAGTGACGCTCGCGCCGCCTTCCGCCTTGGGAAAAACGATCGCGTCAGGCTTGCCGGCGACGATGGCGTCGAGATCGGCGTCGGTCATGCCGGTGTCGAGGCCGTTGATGCGGACAAGGAGGCGGGGCCGTTCAACCTTCGCTGTCGCATCCTTCAAGAAAGCGAGCGCGAGTTTGCGCGCTTCGTCCTTGCGCTCGGGCGCGATCGAATCCTCCAAATCGACGATGACGGCGTCGGCGCCGCTTGCCATGGCCTTGTCGAGCTTGGCCCCGCCGTCGGCGGGGACGAACAGCAAAGAGCGCATTAGTTTACTTCGGCCGCATCCGCATGAAGACCTGGCGATGGCATTCCGCCACCAGCGTGTCGTCCTGCTTGAACGCCTTGTGATGCAA
>CAZUDR010000107.1:0-8996 GCA_964618715.1 uncultured Undibacter sp.
GATCTCGACCAGATCAAGCCCGGCGGCCTGGGCCATTTCCAGGGCGGTCTGGATGTCGATGGCGCCTTTGTTGTCGCCGGTGGTATCGATCAGCTGTACCTCGCGGGCGCGGATCTCCTCGTTGATGCGCGGGCCGTCCTTTTGGGCGGGCAGCGCGGACTTCATAGGACGACGAATGGCTGTGCTCTCCTTGTGCTGTTGCCAGGTACCGCGGGCGCTATCTGGCCGCCCGGATCATGAAAGATTGGTAGAAACGGCGAATAAGTCAACGCGGTTCCACCTGCGGCACAGGCAGAGGGCCGTTTGTTACAGTCAAATTGTTCAATTTTCTTTCACTATTGGCCCTGCCGACCCGGGTGCGGCCCTACTGCCGCGTCGTAAAGGCGCAGCGTTTGCGCCGCCACAACCGACGCATTGAAGTGGTCCACGACCCAGTCGCGGCCGCGTGTGCCCATTGCGCGGCGGGTCGGCTCCGGCATGGAGAATACGCGCAGCAGGTTCGCTGCCAGGGCGGCATCATCGCCGGCCGGGAAATGCAGGCCGGTGATGCGGTTTTCCGGCACCGCCGGAGGCGTCAGCACGACCTCCGGTCCGGCGCCGAGATCGGACACGATCACCGGCCGCGCCATGGCCTGTGCCTCCAGGACCGTACGCTGCAACCCTTCCGGCTGCACCGCGGCCGACACCACCGCGGCGGCGGCGGCATAGGCGGCCGGCATGTCGGCGACCGGCGCCGACATGCGGATGACGTCCATGGTGTTTGTCGCCAGAACGAGGTCCCACAGTTCGCCGGTGTAGCGGGTGTTACCGCGATCCTCGCCGATAAAGACGCAGAGGAAGTTCTTCAGTCCCATGATCTTCAGCCGGTTGACGGCGTGCACCACGACATGGTGACCCTTGCGGCGCAGGATGCGGCCGGGAACGAGGATCACCTTGGTGTCGCGCCTGACGCCCCACGTGCGCCGCATCGATTCAATCCGGTCGCGTGTCACATTCGCGGGATCGAAACGGTCGAAGTCGATGCTCACCGGCAGCACCGCGATCCGTTCCCACGGCGTGCCGTAGCGGTCATGGACCAGATGCGCGAGCTGCTCGCTCACGGTCACCACACGATTGCCGCGGGCCATGATGCCATTGTAGTAGTGCTTGAACAGATTCTGCTCGCGGAAGCCCTTGTACCAGCTGGTGATGAAGGGAACGCGCGTCACCCGCGCGGCGAGCCAGGCACTCCAGCCGCCGGCGCGGCCGAGCGCGTGGATCGCATCGCACCGGCGTTCACGCGCGATCTGCGTCAGCATGGCTGCGTTGCGCAGGATGGTGAAAGGGTTGTGGCTGGCGACGTCGAGTCGCACATATTCGCCGCCGGCCGCGGTGACGTCCGCGACCAGCCGGCCTGCGCGTGACGCGATGATAGGGCGGTGACCGGCTTCTCCGAGAATGCGTGCGAGTTCGACCGCGCCGGCGTCGGTGGCCCCGCCGTCAAGGCCCGGAGCGACGATGAGTACCGTGAGACGCCTGCGCCCGGCGGGAAGGGCAGCGACGGTGCCGTCGCCGGCCTCGACACGGGTGGCGTCCTGCAGCGGGGAGGGTCTGTGACGCACGTCCGCCGGCATTTCGGACGCGGGTGCACCTGGCATCAGAGATTGACCTCAATCATCGCCGGCCGGAACTGCCTGAAACAAAATTTACAACCGAACCCGATCACACGATGTGACGCCCGTCACATGTGCGCACTGCGCCAACGGCGCAATCGAATGCCATTTCATGACGGATGATCAGTCGTCGCGTGCCAGCAGCGACGTATAGACCCCGCGGATGGCGTCGGCAACGCTTTGCGGAGAAAACATGAACTCGGCGAATTGGCGAGCGCGGGCGCCAAGCGCCTCGTGGGCGGTCGGGTTGAGCTTGAGCACCGTCTCCACCGCGCGGGCGATGTCGGTGACATTGCCGGGCCGTACCAGCCAGCCGGTCCGCAGATCCTCGCTCATGCGCGGCGGGCAGAGCACGTTCTCGGGCAGCACACCCACGGTGGTCGTCACCACGGGACGGCCCATGGCCTGCGCCTCCGCCACCGCGCGGCCGGTCAGCGGCGGCTCCAGCGACGGCACGACCACCACGTCGGCGGCGGCGAGTGCTGCCGGCATGTCGGGACAGTGCCCGACGAAACGCGACAAGGTATCGATTCCATGCATGGCGGCGCGCCGTCGCAGGCGCGCCCGATAGCGGGGGTGGCTGCGGTCATCGCCGGCGAAGACGAAGATGACGTTGCGGTCGCCCGCACCGATCAGAAGGCGCGCAGCATCGACCACACTCAACTGCCCGTTCCACGGCGCAAGACGACCGGACACGAGGACGACGCGGATATGCGGAAGGATGCCCCAGCTGCGGCGTATGGCGGCGATGCGCTCGCTGCTGACCGCTGCCGGACTGAACCCGGCCGTGTCGACGGCTCGCGGGATCACCGTGATACGCTCCGCAGGAATCCGGTAGCGTTCGATCATGGCGCGCGAGACATAGGACGACGGTGCGATGACCCGGCCGCCGTGCGCAAGCGATTTGTTGTACCAGTTTCCGACAATGGAATGTCCGGCGATCTGGTCCGGGAACGAGGTCACCAGGAACACCGGCTGGCGACGCGTGGCTGCAATCGCGCTCCAGGCGGCAGAGGCGCATTGTGCGTGGACGATGTCGATGCGCTCACTGGCAATGAGCTGCGCAATCAGTCGCCTGTTGCTCCGGATACGCAGCGGGCTGTCGCTGGCCATCGGCAGCCATTCGCCGCCGAGGGTACGCAACTCGCCAACCAGCGGGCCGCCCTCGCCGGCGACGATGGCGCGCGCACCGGATTGCACCATTGCGAGCGCCATATCGACCGCTGCGTGGCCGGCCGGATCGTCGCGCATCGCCGGCACCAGCTGAAGGATGGTGGCGCCGGCCAGTGAACGCGGCCGCAGTCGGCCGGCGGAGATTACCTTGGCCCCCTTGCCTTGGGGACCGTCTTGCGGCGACAAGAGGCCGCGATTGAACGCCACCGCCTGTTTGCCCGATGCGCGCATGAGCGAACCCCGCCTCACGTCCCTTGTCGTCGAATCACCTCCACCTGCACGGACCATCGCCGTGCGCGTGCGCGAGGGCAAGAGCCAGACCGGCAGCCCCGGCCTTTTTTGGCTGGGCGGCTTCAAATCCGACATGAAAGGGACGAAGGCCGAGGCGCTTGATCAATGGGCGGAGGCCAGGGGGCGCGCCTGCGTGCGCTTCGACTATTCCGGTCACGGCGAGTCGGGCGGAGACTTTCTGAACGGCACCATCGGCCGCTGGCTGGAGGAAAGTGTTGCCGTCTACACAGCTTTCGCAAGCGGACCGCAGGTGGCGATCGGGTCGTCGATGGGGGGCTGGCTGGCACTTCTGCTGGCGCGGCGTCTGCGCGACTTGAAGGACGCGCCGCCGCTTGCCGGCATGGTGCTGATCGCGCCGGCGGTCGACTTCACCGAGGAACTGATGTGGAAGGAGTTTCCCGCCGACATCCGCAACGAGATCGAAACGAGGGGCGCGTGGATGCGGCCGTCGGCCTATGGCGAGGAGCCCTATCCGATCACCAGAGGCCTGATCGAGGAAGGCCGCAAGCACCTCATGCTCGGCGGCCTGATCGAGCCCGGCTGTCCGGTGCACATCCTGCAGGGCGTACAGGACCCGGACGTTCCCTGGCGCCATGCGGTCGAACTGGTCTCGCGCTTTTCCCGTGACGACGTGGTGCTGACCCTGATCAAGGACGGCGACCATCGCCTGTCGCGGCCGGAAGACATCGAGCGGCTGATCGCGGCGGTGACGGAGTTCTAGCTGCTAGGCCAGCGCAGCAGCCCACTCCTCGCTGACGGACTCGTCGCCTTCGTCCCTCGCGCGCGCCATCGCCGCGACCTCTTCGCGCGGCATCAGCCGGCCCAACGCCCAGACCGCGGCGCCGCGGACAAGGGGCGAAGCGTCATCGAGAAGTTGTCGTGCGCTGTCTGCAAGTGACGGGTCGCCGGAATTGCCGATGGCGATCAGCACATTGCGCACGAAGCGGTCGCGGCCGGTGCGCTTGACCGGTGACTTTGCAAACAGCGCGCGGAATTGTGCATCGTCGAGACGGGCAAGCTCGGCAAGCTCCGGCGCGCGCAAGGTATCGCGTGCGGCAAGCTTTGCTTCGCGTCCCTGAATCGCGAACTTGTTCCAGGGGCAGACGGCGAGACAGTCGTCGCAGCCGTAAATGCGATTGCCCATCAGCGGGCGCAGGCTGCGCGGGATCGGCCCCTTGTGCTCGATGGTCAGATACGAAATGCAGCGCCGCGCATCGAGCCGGTAAGGCGCGGGAAAGGCCGCGGTCGGGCAGACGTCGAGACAGGCGCGGCAGCTGCCGCAGACATCGGTTTCCGCGACATCGGGCGGCAGATCAAGCGTGGTGAAGATCGCGCCGAGAAAGAGCCAGGAGCCGTACTGGCGGGAGACCAGATTGGTGTGCTTGCCCTGCCAGCCGAGGCCGGCGTGTTCGGCCAGCGGTTTCTCCATGACGGCGGCGGTATCGACGAACACCTTGACGTCGCCGCCGGCGCTTGCGGTGAGCCAGCGCGCCAGCTCCTTCAGCCGCTTCCTGATCAGATCGTGATAGTCATCGCCCTGCGCATAGACGGAGATCGCCGCGCGATCCCGCTGCGCGAGGACGGCCAGCGGATCGTGATCCGGCCCGTAATTCATGCCGAGCATGATGACCGAACGGACATCGGGCCAGAGCGCGCGCGGCGCGCCGCGCCGGCCGGCGGTCGTCTGCATCCAGTCCATGTCGCCATGCCAGCCGTCGGCGAGAAAGCGTGCGAGCCGCGCTTTCGCCTGCGGGATGGCGTCGGGCCTGGTGATGCCGAACGCCGAAAAGCCGAGCGCTTTCGCGCGTTCGGCGAGCTCTTCTTTCAGCCTTGCGGGCTCGGTCAGAAGTCGAGGTCGGCGTAGTTCGCGGGCGGCGGCAGGCCGGCCAGCATTTCGGCCAGCAACGGGCGAAACGCGGGACGCGACTTCACCCGCGCGTACCAGTTCTTGACGGCTTCGTCTTCGTTCCACGGCACTTCGCCCAGGTAATCGGCTGAGGACAGATGCGCCGCCGCGGCGAGATCCGCCAGGCTCAACCTCTCGCCGGCGAGCCAGTCGCGCGTGCGCACCAGCCAGCCGATATAGGCGAGATGATAGCGGATATTCTGGCGGGCGGCGCGCAGCGCGTCGGTGTCGGGCGGTCCGCCGCCCTGCTCGCGGGTCATGTGGCGCTTGTAGGCGCGTTCGGTGACCAGCGGGCCACTGACCTCCGCGTGAAACTTGTCGTTGAACCAGCTGGCCAGACGGCGAACCTCGACCCGTTCAGCGGCGGCCAGCGGCATCAGGCGGCTTGCCGCCAGCGCAGGGTCGCGGGTCTCCTCGAGGTATTCGGCGATGATGGCGGCGCCGGGGACTGCCGGCGCGCCGTCGGTCACCAGCACGGGGATGTCTCCGGCCGGATTGAGCAGGAGGAACTCCTCCCGTCGCTCCCAGAACCGCTCTTCAAGCAACCGTGCCTCGATACCGTATTCCCCGAGAATCAGCCGCACGTAACGCGAGCGCGGACAGAGCGGATGGTGGATGAGTGTCAGCATGGAGCCCCGATGTGCACGCAGCGGGTATGACGGAATCGGCCGCCGCGCGCTGCGAATCAACAGTGATCAACCAGTTGCCCACCGAATACGCCTTTTTCGTTGCCTGCTTCGATGAGTTGCGCCAAAAGCGCTCACCTGTCCCTCTCACGCCGCCACGGTTCGACCGCCGACCGTTCCGGAGTCAGCCTCGATGAGCATCGACGCCCTGCAGGCCGCTGTTCTCGGCCCGATTACGGACAATCTCGACCTGGTCAAGGCGGCTATTCTCGGCATGGTCGAGGGATTGACCGAATACCTGCCGGTCTCGTCCACCGGCCATCTGTTGCTGATGGAACGTGTGCTCGGCTGGCGTGACGACGACTTTGGCAAGTCGTTCGCTGTTCTCATCCAGCTCGGCGCGATTCTGGCACTGCTCACCATCTATTTCGGTCGAATCTGGGCGATCGCAAAGAACATGTTCACCGACTGGGCGGCAGCACGCTTTGTCATCGGCGTGCTGCTTGCCTTCCTGCCGGCGGCGGTGTTGGGCGCGCTCAGCTACCACATCATCAAGGACTATCTGTTCGACATCCGGGTGGTGTGCATCTCGCTCATCCTCGGCGGTTTCGTTCTGCTCGGCGTCGACCGGCTGAATCTGAAGCCGCGCTATCACGAGGCGACCGGTTTCTCGCTGCCGATGTATTTCGGCATCGGTATCTTCCAGTGCGTCTCCATGATTCCCGGCGTGTCGCGTGCCGGCGCGACCATCGTGGGCGCCATGCTGTTCGGTGCCGACCGTCGCTCGGCGGCGGAGTTCTCGTTCTGGCTGGCGATGCCGACCATGATCGGCGCCTTCGCCTTCGAGACCTACAAGAGCCGTGGCGATCTCATGGACGGCAATATCGCCGCCGTCGCAGTCGGCTTCATTACCTCGTTCATCTTCGGCTGGATCGTGGTGAAAACGTTCCTGCGCTACGTGCAGCGCCACACCTTCGCGCTGTTTGCCTGGTGGCGCATTGTGGTCGGCACCGTCGGCATCTACGCGATCTATTTCCTGTAGTCCTGGATATTGCGACGCGGATCGTCGTAGCTGTCGAACAGGATATCGCGGCCGGCTTCCGCGACGTCGCGCACGCCGGTGAGCGACATGGAGATGCGCAGTTCGTCGGCGATGAGATCGAGCGCCTTGGCGACGCCGGCTTCTCCCATGGCGGCGAGGCCGTAGAGATAGGCGCGTCCGATCAGGCAGCCACGCGCCCCCAGCGCCAGGGCCTTCAGCACGTCCTGCCCCGAGCGCACGCCGCCATCGAAGAGCACCTCGATACGGTCACCCGCCGCATCGACGATACGTGGCAGCGCGGCGATTGTGGCCGGCGCGCCGTCAAGCTGACGCCCGCCGTGGTTGGATACCACGATCGCGTCCGCACCGAGATCGGCGGCGCGCCTGGCATCCTCGGCATCCAGCACGCCCTTCAGCACCAGCTTGCCCGGCCACAGCTTGCGCACCCAGTCGACGTCCGCCCACGACAGCGAGGCATCGAAATTGTCGTTGGCCCAGCGGCCGGCGCCCCAGACTCCGCCCTTGCTCTTGAGGTAGGCGTCGATATTGCCGAACGACTTGCGCTTGCCCATGAGCACGCTCAGCGCCCAGGCCGGCTTGGTGGCGATATCGAAGGCGTTTCGCAATGTGAGCTTCGGCGGCACCTCCAGCCCGTTCTTGATGTCGGCGTGACGCTGCCCGCGCAGCGGCAGGTCGACGGTGACGAACAGCGCGGTGCAGCCGGCGGCCCTGGCGCGCTCGATCACGGATTCGCTGAAGGCGCGGTCGCGGAACACGTAGAGCTGGAACCAGAATGGACCTCTGGTCGCCGCGCGCACGTCTTCGATCGAGCAGATGGACATGGTCGACAGGGTAAAGCGGATACCGGCAGCCTCGGCCGCGCGCGCGGCCAGGACTTCGCCGTCGCCGTGCAGCAGGCCGGTCAGGCCGGTGGGTGCAATGGCGACCGGCATCGATACCGTCTCGCCAAGCATGGTGGTGCCGAGCGAGCGGTTGTCGGCGTCGATCAGGACGCGCTGGCGGAAACGGATCGCTTTCAGCTCGGCGCTGTTGGCGTGATAGCTGATTTCGTCATACGAACCGCGGTCGACATAGTCGAACAGCGCGCGCGGGATCTTGCGCCGCGCCAGCTGGCGCAGGTCTTCGACATTGGTGATGACCGGCATGATCTTTGTCAGGCGGCGCGGCTGCGGAACTGGCCGGTGCTGCGGAAGCGCCAGAGATAGGCCGGCACGATCGCTTCCAGCGGCTCCGGCTCGATGCCGAGCCCTTGCAGCGTGCGTCGCTCGGCCCTGGCCGCGTCCGAAACGACGTTGTCGACTCGCAGCTGCTCGACCTGGTCCGGCGTGAGCAGCGGCTTGGGCATGAACTGGAGAATGCTCGCCTGCAGCCGGGCGACAAAGAACGGAATTGGCAGCAGCAGCCGCTTGCGCTCGATTGTCCTGAGCACGAACTGCATGAGGTCCCTGAACGAGCGTACCTCCGGTCCGCCGAGTTCGTAGGTCGTGCCGCTGCGGGTCTTGCCATCCACGGCATCGGCGATCGCTGCGGCCACATCGCCGACAAACACGGGCTGGAAGCGGGTATGGCCGCCACCGATCAGCGGCAGGGCGGGCGACATGCGCGCCATCGCAGCGAAACGGTTGAAGAAGTCGTCCTCCGGCCCGAACAGGATCGAGGGCCGCATGATCACCACCGTCGGCTGTGCCTCGCGCGCAAGCCGCTCGGCAACCGCCTTGGAGCGGGCATAGAGCGAGGCCGAGCCTTCGTCGGCGCCGATTGCGGAGACGTGCACCATGCGGGCACCATGGGCGCTCGCCACCCGGGCCACGTGTTCGGTCCCCCGGGTGTGCACGGCGTCGAAACGCTGGCGGCCGCGCTGGAACAGAATGCCGACCAGATTGACCAGCACGCTGGCGTCGCGCGCCGCTGCCGCCACCGAAGCTTCGTCGCGGATATTGGCCTGAACGGCGTGGATCTGGCCGACCCGGCCAAGCGGCTGCAGATGATTGGCCAGTTCCGGGCGGCGCACCGCGACCCGGATCCGGTAGCCGCGCTGGGCCAGCGCGCGCACGACGTTGCGGCCCAGAAATCCGGAGCCGCCATAGACGGTGACCAGGGTATCGGAGATGGATTTGGCGGTCATTTCCGCGCTCGCGGGGAGGGAAACACAGGGCTGTGCGGCCAATTACAGGATCGGTCAGGGGCTGTACAGAGGCGCAGTCCGAAACGGCCAGGGAGCTTCAATTGACAAGCCCAAAGTGGCTCAATACCTAGTCCGCACGTGCCCAGGTGGCGGAATTGGT
>CAZUDR010000108.1:0-8993 GCA_964618715.1 uncultured Undibacter sp.
GCAGCAGCGCCATGGTGTGGTCGGAGACCTCGTGGATGCAGTAGTCGGGCACGTAATTGACCGCGATGCCCTTCGCCTTGCAGGCTGGCAGGTCGATGTTGTCGACACCCAGCCCGAAGCGGCCGATTGCCTTGCAGCGGGTGAGCTGGTTGATCAGGTTGGCGGTCAGCTTGGCATAGGTGACCAGGATGGCGTCGGCGTCACGCGCGACCTCGAGGATGTCCTCGGGGGTCGGGCTTTTTGCCATCCGGATGGTCGGATTGAGCCGCGCCAGCGCCGCCTTGGCCGGGTCCAGGGTCGGAAAGATGTTCTCGGTGAAGGCGATAACGGGACCGGCCATATCAGACTCCGCGGCTCGAAGGACAAAACGCGGGGGAACCTACGACAGCGGATTTTGGGCGTCCACCGGCGCAGACGGTTGGAAAAGCAGTCTTTTCTACAGATTTCCGGTCCGCCGCTCGCGTTAACCAAGCATTAATGATGCGCTGCAAGCCGCGCCTCCGTCCGGCTATCCTGTCCGCAAAACAATGGAGGCCTGGCCATGCTGGGGGCGTTCACGCGTGTGATGGTTCTGGGATTTCTTGCGGTGATGCTCGCCGCGTGGGCCATTAATGCGGTCAACACCGAAAGGGAACCAGAGAACGATCAGTCCGTCACGCGCATGTATTCGTGACGCCGGTCAAGGCTCCCGCTGCCGCCGCGCGGGGGGCCCGCGTGTACACTTTACGCCACCGCGCCCTCTGCTAACGTCCGCCGTTCACGCAGAGGTCAGGTGTATGGTTCCGGCCCAGGGCGCAGCGCAGCCTATCAACAGGACCCGCAATCCATCGGCCATCGAGCAGGCCATCGCGGACCTCGCGGCCGCCTTCGGCAACCGCGTGGTCACCTCCCAGGCGGTGCGCGAGCAGCACGCCAACACCCTGACCTGGATCGAGAACCAGCCGCCCGACGCGGTTGTTTTTCCCCAGTCGACGGAGGACGTGCAGCAGATTGTCCGCATCTGCGCCGCTCGCGGCATTCCCGTCATTCCTTTCGGCGTCGGCAGCTCGCTGGAAGGCCACATCAACGCGCCGCGCGGCGGCGTGTCGATCGATTTCCGCGACATGAACAGGCTGGTCGCCGTCCATACCGAGGATCTCGATTGCGTGGTCGAGCCTGGCATCACCCGCAAGCAGCTCAATGAGCAACTGCGTCACACCGGCCTCTTCTTCCCCATCGATCCCGGCGCCGACGCTTCGCTCGGCGGCATGGCGGCGACCCGCTGCTCCGGCACCAACGCCGTGCGCTACGGCACCATGAAGGATGTCGTGCTGGCGCTGAAGGTCGTGCTGGCCAATGGCGAAGTAATCGACACCGCGCGGCGGGCCAGGAAGACGGCCACCGGCTACGACCTGACCCGGCTGATGGTCGGCTCGGAAGGCACGCTCGGCATCATCACCCAGCTGACACTCAAGCTGTCCGGCATTCCGGAGGCGATTTCCGGCGGCATCTGCCCGTTTCCGTCGGTCGAGGCCTGCTGCAACGCCGCCATCCTCACCATCCAGTCCGGCATCCCGGTCGCGCGCATCGAGCTGCTCGACGAATTGCAGGTCAAGGCGTCGAACGCCTATTCCAAGCTGACTTTGCCGGAAAAGCCGCTGCTGTGCGTCGAGTTTCACGGCTCCGAGGCCAGCGTCGCCGAGCAGTCGGAGCGCTTCGGCGAGATCGCCGAGGAACTCGGCGGCGGCCCGTTCGAATGGACGACGCGGCCGGAAGACCGCTCGCGACTGTGGCAGGCCCGCCATGACGCGTATTGGGCCGGCCGGGGGCTCGCGCCGGGCAAGCAGGCCATTGCCACCGACGTTTGCGTGCCGATCTCGCGGCTGGCCGAGTGTGTCACCGCCACCCAGCGCGACATCGCCGAAACCGGCCTGATCGCGCCGATCCTCGGCCATGTCGGCGACGGTAATTTCCACCTTACCCTGATGATTGACCTCAACGACCCCGCCGAAGTCGCCGCCGGCAAGGCGCTCTCCGAGCGCCTCGTCGAGCGGGCGCTCGCCATGGACGGGACCTGCACCGGCGAACACGGGGTGGGGCAGGGCAAGATGAAATATCTGCCGGCGGAGTACGGTGCCGCAGCGCTGGCCGTCATGGCTTCGATCAAACGCGCGCTCGATCCGCAGAACATCCTGAATCCGGGCAAGATTGTCGCGATCTGAGGACGTGCCGTACGGCGCCGGCGGCCCATGCGCACGCCACGATTGTGATCCGGCGCGGACGACATAGATTCGCCGCCAAAGGGCGGGAAAATTGAGTAGATTCCACAGCGTTGCAGCTATCGGCGTCGGACAAGGGGCGCGGGCCGTGTCGCGGCCCGGCTCCGGGAAGTGAACGTTGCAAACGACACTGCTCGCATTGGCGGTCGCGGTTATTCTGGCGCTGGTCGCGGCGCTGGTGGGTCCCCTGTTTATCGATTGGGGCGGCTACCGGTCGGTGTTTGAAACCGAGGCAGGGCGCCTCGTCGGACTCAATGTCCGCGTTAACGGCGAGATCGACGCCCGGCTGCTGCCGTCGCCCCGGCTCAACCTGCACGAAATCGAAATCGGCGATGGCGGTGATGCCATTCGCGCCCGCTCGCTCGGACTGGAGTTCTCTCTCGGCGCGCTGATGCGGGGCCAATGGCGCGCCACCGACTTGCAACTGGTCGAGCCGCAAGTCCGTCTCGGTCTCGACTCCTCCGGCCTGGTGCAGGCGCCGAGGGTGGCCATCGGCTTCGCCCCCGGCACGCTGACCGTGGAGAAGCTGAACGTGGTCGATGGCAAGGTGACACTCACCGACGCGGCCAACGGCGGCAGCATCGTCCTCGACCGGCTGTGGTTCACCGGCGAGGCGGGTTCGTTGCTTGGACCTGTGCGCGGCGAAGGCTCCGCAGCTATTGACGACAATGTCTATCCGTTCCGGCTGTCCGCCGGTCGCTACAGTTCGGACGGAACGGTCAGACTCAAGTTCAACGTCGATCCGCGCGATCAGCCCGTCAATATCGAGACCGATGGCACCCTGGTGCTGACCGGAGGGAGGCCGAAATTTGACGGTACCCTCAGCGTGTCGCGGCCGGCCGGAATTGCCGGCCATGGCAGCGGGGAGTTGAGTCAGCCCTGGCGCCTGGACGGGAAGGTCAAGGTCAGCCACGCATCGGCATTGATGCAGGATATCGATTTCCACTACGGCTCGCAGGATGACGGGCTGACGCTTTCCGGTGTTGTTGATTTCACCTTCGGCAAACGTCCGCGCTTCAAGGCAGTTCTGTCGGGACGGCAGATCGACGTCGACCGTGCGGTTGCGGGTGGTGAAGGTGGCCGTTCCTCGCCCGGCGCCGCGTTGAGCAGGCTCGCCGGGATTGCGAGCCAGGCGTTTCGTCCCTCGGTGCCAATCCAGATCGGCATCGGCGTCGATCAGCTCACACTGGGCGGCGACGTGCTGCAGAACGTGCGCGGCGATATCACGGCCGACGGCGGGAGCTGGAATCTGGACCGGTTCGAGTTTCGTGCGCCGGGATTTACCCAGGTACGGCTGAATGGCCAACTCGCCGTCGCCGGCGACGGCGTCACCTTTACCGGTCCGGCTGACATTGAATCGCGTGATCCCAAGGCGCTGGCCGCATGGCTGGAGGGTCGGAAGCCGCCCGCGCAAAGCGACCTGCGTCCGCTTCAGCTACATGGCGATGTCACATTCGGCAGCGAAAAGATCGCCATCGAGAATCTCAAGGCCGAATTCGCACGAAAGACCGTCGCCGGCCATTTTGCCTATATTTTTGCGAGCGGCGACAAGCCCTCGAGCCTCGTTGCGGTACTCAACGCGCCGGAGCTCGATCTCGACCTCGCGCTCGGTTTTGGCAAGGCGCTGCTTGCCGGCTCGAATCTTGAGCGTCCGCACGACATGTCGATCTCCGCTGACGTCGGCCGCGCGATTCTTGCGGACATCGAAGGCCGCGACATCAAGGCGCGCGTAAAAGTCGACGCCGACCACTGGCAAATCGACCAGCTTTCCGTTGCCGATCTTGGCGGCGCAGCCTTCGCGGCCCAGGGTCGCGTCACGTTCTCCGGTCCGACGCCGCTAGGGGATCTGAAGGTCGATTTCGATGCTCGCGATCTGACGCCGGTCATGGCGTTGCTGTCTCGCTATGCCCCCGATACCGCGCAGGTGCTTGAGCGCAATGCCGGGGCAATGGCGCCGGCCCGGCTGCGTGCCCGGTTGACGCTCGAGGGCAAGGTACCAAGCGACGCCAAGCTCGACATCGAGGGCAGTCTCGGCAAGGTCAAGGTCGCGCTCCTCGGCGAGGGGCAGGTCGACGCCAAGCAATTGCAGGTCAACCAGGTACGGCTTGATGGCAGGCTGGATGCCGACGAGGGCAGGGAGCTGCTCGCCGTGCTCGGTCTCGATCGCATCGTGAGCGTTGGCCCTGGGCCTGCCGCATTGACTCTCGGTGTAGCCGGTCCGGCCCGTGGAGATCTGAATGTCGAGAGCAGGATTGCCGCCAACGGTCTCGAGGCGAGCACGCAGGGCACCGCGCAAATTTTCGGCGACAGGCGCACGGCTGCACTCGGTGCCACGGTCGTGCGCGCCGACCTGGCGCCCATGCGCAATGCCGGCCAGCCCTTGCTGGTCAATTTTTCCGGACGCATCGGCGTCGACGGCGAAAATGTCACGTTTACGAATGTCCTCGCCGGCATCGCCAGTACGACCATGCGCGGAGACCTGAAGCTGGAGCTGTCGCAGACGCCGCGGCTGCGGGGCTACATCGATATGGACTCGGCCGACGCTCCGGCAGTGGTGGCTGCAGCGACCGGCATGACCGTGGACACCGCCGGAAAGAACGCCGATGCGGAGTACCAGCGCTGGGTCTGGCCGGACGAACTGTTCGGCGTCGGCGCGTTCGGCGACTATTCCGGCGAAGTGTTCGTGCGCGCGCGCCGGGTCGACTTGCTGCCGGGGCTCACCGCGCGCGAGTTCAGCGGCAAGATAACGCTCGGCAATGACTCGCTGGCGATCGAGGATGTAAGCGGTGTGGTGTCGGGCGGGCGCTTGACCGGCGCGCTGTCATTGCGCAGCGGCCCCGACGGGGTGACCGCACACCCCAAATTCACGCTCAAAGGTGCCGATGCTGCTGCCTTGCTGCATTCGGCTGCGCGACCGGCCCTTGGCGGTGTGCTTGATCTGTCTGCCGACGTTGAGGCGACCGGCCTGAGCCCGGTGGCCCTGGTCGGCTCGTTACGCGGTTCCGGCACGGTCAGACTGACCAATGCCGAACTGGCCGGCCTCGATCCGCGTGCCTTCGACACGGTAACCCGTGCGGTGGATCAGGGCATTGCCGTCGAGTCGGACCGTATTGCCGACATTGTCCGCAGGGCACTCGCCAGCGGTCAGCTCTCGGTCAGGCAGATCGAAGGCGCATTTACCGTCAACGCCGGTCAGGTGCGGCTCGGCGAGATCAATGCGCGCAGCGATGACGCCGCTCTGTCCCTGTCCGGGCGCCTCGATTTGCTCGACGGTTCGCTCGATTCGCGGATTGTGCTGTCCGGTGCGAGCAAGACCGACGGCTTGCGTCCGGACATCTTCATGGCGCTGCACGGGCCGATCGCGGCACCCGCGCGCGATATCGACGTCTCGGCATTGGCCGGCTGGCTTACAATACGTGCCATCGAAAACCAGGCCAGACGCGTCAAGGAACTGGAAGAGACAGCACGCAAACGACGTGAGGCCGAAGAGAGGCGCCTGGAAGAGGAACGCAAACAGCAGGCGGCCGAGCGCAGGCGACAGGAGGAGGAGCGCAGGCGACAAGAGGAAGAACGCAAGCGCCGCGAAGCTGCGCAGGAGCAGAACGCGCCGGCCTCGCGGGCACCGGGCGATGGTCGGTTCGCGCCGCCGGGTTCCGCGGGTCGGCGGGCACCGGCGTTGCCGGCGCCGATCGATATCAGGCCTGCGCCTGGCCAACGCGGATCCGGCGCACGCCCGTTGCCGTTGTCGCCAAGTCTGCTGCGGCCGGAAGCGTCAGTCGACCCGCAACGCTGACGGGCCGCTCAGGACGTTGCCCGAATCCCGAGGCGGCGCGTGGCGGTAGTGATCAAGGACGAACAGACGGATTGCAGACGACAGGTTGCCTTGCCGGCGATCAGTATCGATGGTCGCTACCAGATCCGACAGGGTCATTTCGCGGTTGGTCGCAATCTCCTTGAGCCCTTTCCAGAACTCATCTTCCAGGCTGACGCTCGTCTTGTGCCCGGCAATGACGATCGAGCGTTTCACAACGGGCGATTTCATGTGTCGCCTCCATCGTCTCGGTCGAGCCGGCGCTCATCGAGATCGCGGCTGAACTTTCTCCGTTGCGCCGCCGCCAGATCGCGTGCGTGCTTTGGTTGGCCGTAGAAAAGACGGTTGGTACTCGCGCGCGCCGCGTCCGCGCGTCGGCTGACGCGCTTGCGCACCGTACGAAGGTTGACCAGCTCAGCCATTCCGTGCCCCCGACGGTATTCCGATGCTTAGGCGACAGAACATCGCCGCCCGGTGACGGTATTGATTGCTGCCAATTGCGCCGATTGCTTGGCGAAGGGCAGCGCCCCGTTGCAGGGGCCAACTGCTCCACAGGATTTTTCAAAACGATTGCAGATGAATTACTCAAGCAATTCGGATACAAAGAACAAAATTTACCGGTCGTTAGGCATAGCCACGATCGGTGCCCGCATGGCGGTCGGCTCAATTGTGGCGGTGCTCGCCATTGCGCGGTACCGTGCCTATTCGGGCCGGGTCATCCGCGCAGGTTGTACGAGCCGGTCGAATTCCGGGCCGCTGACAAAACCGAGTCGCACGGCTTCCTCGCGCAGCGTGGTGCCGTTTGCATGCGCTGCCTTGGCGACCTGTGCCGCCTTGTCGTAGCCGATATGCGGCGACAACGCGGTCACCAGCATCAGTGACCGTTCCATCATCTCGCGAATGCGCGGCTCGTTGGCCCGTATTCCGACAACGCAATTGTCGGTGAAGGAGCGGACGGCGTCGCCAAGCAGGCGGCTCGATTGCAGCATGCAGTAGGCCAACACAGGTTTGAACACGTTAAGCTCGAAATGGCCCTGGCTGCCGGCCACGGTGATCGTGGTCTGGTTGCCGAAGACCTGGCAGCAGACCATCGTCAGCGCCTCGCTCTGGGTCGGATTGGTCTTGCCGGGCATGATCGAGGAGCCGAGTTCGTTTGACGGCAGAATCAGTTCGCCGAGGCCGGACCGCGGACCGGAGCCGAGCAACCTGATGTCGTTGGCTATCTTGAACAGGGCCGTGGCCGCCGCGTTGAGCGCGCCGTGCACAAAGACGTAGGCGTCGTGACCCGCCATGTGCTCGAACTTGTTCGGCGCGCTGACAAACGGCTTTTTGGTCAGTTGTGCGATCCGCTTTGCGAAACGTCCTGCGAATTGCGACTTTGAATTAAGTCCCGTGCCCACCGCGGTTCCGCCCTGCGCCAGCGGATAGAGTTCGCGTTCGGCAAGACTGATGCGACCGATCGCTGACTTTACCTGCGCCGCATAGCCGGAAAATTCCTGTCCCAGCGTCATCGGCGTTGCGTCCATCGTATGGGTGCGGCCGATCTTGACGATCTTGCCGAACGCCCCGGCCTTTTTTTCCAGCGCCGACCCGAGCGCCTGCAAGGCCGGCAGCAGATGACCGTCAATCTCCAGGACCGCGGCGATATGCATGGCGGTCGGGAAGCTGTCGTTGGACGACTGGCTCATGTTGACGTGATCATTGGGGTGCACCGGCGTTTTCGCGCCAAGTGTCCCGCCCAGCGCCAGGTTGGCGCGGTTTGCGATCACCTCGTTGACATTCATGTTGGTCTGCGTGCCGGAGCCGGTCTGCCAGACGGCCAGCGGAAAATGGTCGTCCAGTTTGCCGTCGGCGATGTCCTGGGCCACCGCGATGATCGCGCCCGCGCGGCGCCGGTCGAGCGAGCCGAGGTCGCGGTTCACTTCGGCCGCCGCGCGCTTGATCAGCCCGAACGCGCGCACGATGGGCAACGGCATGCGCTCGCCGCCGATGCGGAAGTTGCGCAGCGAGCGCTGGGTCTGCGCGCCCCAGTGGCGGTCGGCGGGAATATCCAGCGGGCCGAATGCATCGCTTTCGCTTCGGGTCTTGGCGGACTTGCCGGACGTCTTGCGCGCTTTGGCCATCGGGGATGCTCGGACTGCGCCTGCTCGGATTTGGCACGTTGCAACCTATGCCAATTGCACAGGCGAACAAGGCTTTCCACGCATTGCCGCTGAAAGCGCGGGCGCAGCTATTTCTTGCGGAAACGGTCGAGACGGACGACTTCGGCGCCGCCGGCAGACGGCGGCTCCGGCTCCGGCTCCGGTGCAGGCGCGGGCGGCACTTCCGCCGGCTGGGTCGCCGCCGGGGCCGGGCGCCTCTTCCGCTTTTCAACCGGCTTGTCCGGCATGTTGGCGGGGGCAGCACGCTGGCCGTCTTCCTCTCCGACCTCCTCGAACTGCAGGCCGAACTGCACGGACGGGTCAAAAAAGCCCTTCACCGCCTCGAAGGGGATGACCAGTTTGGCCGGCACGCCGCCGAAGGATAGGCCGACCTCAAACTCGTCATCGCCGACCTTCAGGTCCCAGAACTGGTGCTGAAGAATGATGGTCATTTCGTCCGGATACTGCGCACGCAGCCGGTCGGGCATGCGCACGCCGTCGGCGTTGGTGTCGAAGGCGATGTAGAAATGGTGCTCGCCCGGCAGCCCCTTGCGGGCGGCATCGGCGAGCACGGCGCGGACGACGCCGCGCAGCGCCTGCTGGGTGAGAAGATCGTAGCGGATCTGGTCGGGCATGCAGGGTTACGGACCCTCGAAGCTCGGGAATCGCGGAATGCTAGCGCGACCGGTGCGGAAAACCATCCCCGCCGCGGCGCGTCCCCCCAGGAGATGGAACCAGTCCGCCGAAAATGGAAGTGGAGGCTTCTGTTGCCAGGTGCCTCCG
>CAZUDR010000109.1:0-8954 GCA_964618715.1 uncultured Undibacter sp.
GCTGGTGCTGGAAAACCCCGGCGACCGCGGCAAGTCGCGCATCACCAATACCCTGTTCGCCGGCATCCAGCTCATCATGCCGGGCGAGATCGCCGAAGCGCACCAGCACGTCGCCTCCGCCATCCGCTTCGTGCTCAAGGGCAAAGGCGCCTACACGGCGGTGGAAGGCGAGAAGTCGATGATGGAGCACGGCGACTTCATCATCACCGCCAACTGGGCGCCGCACGACCACGGCAATCCCGGCAAAGACCCGGTGATGTGGCTCGACGTGCTCGACATGCCGACCATCAACCATTTCGAGACGTCGTTCGCCGAGCACTTCGACGAGAAGATGCAGAAGACCGATCACGAGGACGGCGACTCGTTCGAGCGCTTCGCCACCGGCGTGCTGCCCGACAGCCTGCCGGCGACGACAAACCGCAGTCCGGTGATAAATTACCCCTACGCCAGGATGCGGCCGATCCTCGAGCGGCTGAAGAAGACCGGCGATGTCGACCCGCGCCACGGCGCGCGCGTGCGTTACGCCAATCCGATCAATGGCGGGCCGGTGTTGCCGACCATGGGCGCAAATCTCGCCCTGTTCCCCAAGGGCTTCAAGGGCGAGTCGTACCGTTCGACCGACGGCACCATCTTCGCCGTGGCGGAAGGCAAGGGCAGGACGGTGATCGACGGCAAGCCCTTTGACTGGAAGGTCAACGACGTGTTCGTCGTGCCGCCATGGAAAGCCTACCACCACGAGATCGGCGGCGAGGACGCCGTGCTGTTCTCGATCTCCGACCGGCCGGCGCAGGAAGCGCTCGGTATCTGGCGGGAAGCGAAATAACAAACCGTCATTCCGGCACTTGCCGGGTTACAGACTGAATTACGGCCGCGCTATCCCTTGCGCGGCCGTTTGCTTGCCGGCACGCCCCTGCACGTAATTGAACGCAAGCAGGCCGGTCGCGGCGGCGAGACCGATCCAGTCGAGCAGGTCGGCGCCGGCGAAGGCCTGCGGTGGCACCAGCACCGCCAGCGCGGCGGCACCGAAGGCGAGCCTGAGCGGCGTCGGAATCGGGGCGAAGGCGAAGCCGACAATGCCGGCGGTACCCACAAAGATCCCCAGCATGTTGCGGAAGAACTGCCAGGCGATCAGCCCGGCGCTGCCCTCCATCAGCAGGCTCGGCTCCAGCACGAACAGGAACGGGATGAAGAACGTGCTCCAGCCGACGATCACCGCGTGCCAGCCTGTGGTCCAGCCCGAGGTTCCAGCAATGTTGGCCGCGGCATAGGCCGCGATCGCCACCGGCGGCGTGATCATGCTCAGCATGCCGAAATACATCACGTACATGTGCGCCGCCATGGGCACTACACCGAGCTGGACCAGCGACGGCGCCAGCAGCGTGGCGGTGAGCACATAGACGCTGACCGTCGGCATACCCATGCCGAGGATGATGCTGATCATCGCGGTGAGAATAAGCAGTATGAACAGGCTGCCGCCCGACAGCGCGATCAGTTGCAGGGTGAGACCGAAGGAAATGCCGGAGACGCTGAGCGCACCGACCACCATGCCGGCGGCGGCCCCGATCAGCACGATGTCGAGCGCGGCGCGGCCGGTGTCGAGCACCGCGCGCAGCATTTGCCGGGGAGTGACCCGGTTGCCGCGATAGCCGAATGCCATGCTGAGCACGATCAGGATACCGGTGGCGTAGATCGCGGCACGCTCGATGGAGATCTGGAACACCTCCGGATAGGCGATAGTGATGACCAGGAACGCGATCGGAATGGGAAAGTGCCAGCCCGATTTGATGACCTCGCTGAAGCGCGGCACATCCTCGACCTGTGCCGCACCGATGCGCTGCTTGGCGGCTTCGAGGTCGACGTGCATGAACAGCGCGGCGTAGTAAAGGACGGCCGGGATGATGGCGGCGATGACCACTGTGCCGTAGGGCACTTGCAGGAATTCGGCCATGATGAAGGCGGCGGCCCCCATCACCGGCGGCATCAGTTGTCCTCCGGTCGAACCGACCGATTCGATTGCCGCGGCCCGCGTCGGCGAAAAGCCCGAGCGCGACATCAGCGGAATTGTGACAATACCGACGGCGACCACGTTGCTCACCGCCGCGCCGGAGATCATGCCGAAGAGGGACGAGCCGAACACGGCAATTTTGGCGGCGCCGCCGCGGAAGCGGCCCATGGCCGACATCGCCAGATCCGCGAAATAGTTGGCGCCGCCGGTGCGGCCGAGCACCTGTCCCATCAGGGTGAAGGGGACCACGATCAGGATCGCCACCTGCAGGATGATGCCGATCATGCCGTTGGTGTCGAGACCGAGATAGACGAGCAGGCGTTCCGGCGACACGGTACGGGTGGCGAATGCGCCGGGCATGTGCGGCCCGATGAAGACATAGGCTGACAACACGAGGATGATGGCGACCAGCACGGCGCCGGAGGTGCGGCGCGTCGCCTCCAGCACCAGCAACAGCAGGATGGCGCTGCCGACCACGCCCTCGGTCGGCAGCATGGCGATCTCATAGGTCAGCGACTGGTAGCGGTAGGCGATATAGCCGCAGATAACGAGCGCGGTCACTGCGCCGACCCAGTCGAACCAGCGCATCGCCCAGGTGCGCCCGCCGAGGACGATCCACACGATGGCCAGCGCCAGTCCGACGAACGGTGGCCAGGAAATGTCCGGGTACTGCCAGACGATATAGGCGACAATGATTGCGGCGGTAATGACGCCGCTCCAGTCGATCAGCGCCGGTGGACGGGGCTTGCTGGTGATAAAGATCAGCGCCAGGCCCAGCCCGAGGCACACCGCCAGCAGCTGCTCGGTGTAGAAGGCCACGCCGAAGAACCGGCGCGGCACGTCGAGCACCCAGCCGACCACGCAGGCGATCAGCAGGCCCTGCAGGACGTCCGAGCACCAGGCAACCGCGCCGGACGCGGGCGGCTCGGGAGCCGCCACGTCCGGCTGTCGCTTCGGTTCGTTCACTTCAGTGCCGCAGGCTGAATGTTATGTTCCTTGTAGTACTTCAGGGCGGCCGGGTGATACGGCACGTCGTATTGCTTGTAGGCGAACTGCGGCGAGAACTCGCCCAGCACCGGCTGCAGTGCCACCAGGTCCTTCTTGTTCGCGAACAGGGTGTCGAGCACCTTGGAGACGAACTCGTCGCTGGCGTCCGCGCCGGTGAACAGCAGGTTGTCGAAGCTGTACACCTGCATCGGCGCTTCGACGCCAACGAAGGCCGGCCCCGGCTTCACCGTGGTCAGATAGCCCCACTTTTCGATCTTGCGCGCGGCGTCCATGCCGGAGGCATTGACTTCGACCATGCGGATACCGCCGACCTTGGCGTCGGCCTCGCGAACCTTGGGTGCGCCGAACGCGAAGTAGAAAGAGTCGGCGCGGCCGTCGAGGAAGTCGTCGGCGCTCCGGATCACGTTGGGTACCAGCACCGGCTTGATGTCGTTTTCGGAGAGACCGTCGGTGGCCAGGATGGCGCGGACGGTCGGCTCAAGCGCGCGCATGGCGGAGAATCCGGTCGGCACGCGTTTGCCCTTGAGGTCGGCGACCTTGGTCATGCCGCTGTCCTTGCGCACGAAGAAGCCGACGCGCAGGGCGTGCGCCGCACCGATGATGCGCAGATTCTTGAAGTCCTTGATCCCGTTGTGCACCTCCATGGCGTTGGCGATGCCGATATTGGCCTCGCCCTGCGCGACCATGGGCACGATCACCTGGTCGCCCGCCGTCGGTGTCACCAGCATGTTCATGCCGGCCTTGTCCTTCAGCACCTTGGCGATCGCTGATGCGGTGCGGTAGTTGAGCGTGCCGGCAGGCAGGGTGGCGAAGCCGTAAGGCTTCTGCGCCGCCGCGCCGCCGGCGCCAAGCGTCAGTGTGACAAGCGCGGCAGCGAGCACTGCCACCGGTCGAATGTTCCGGATAGGTATGGACATCAGGTCTCCTCCCTGTTTGTTCTGGCGGGGCTGTCATCCTCGCCCCGGCCACCTTGCGGTGGGTCCCGTAGACGCCGATATCAGCGGCGGTGGGCTGCTGCCCGTTTTGATCCGTGTTCCCCGCCGCAATATTTGCATAGGTGCGAAACTAAGGCGAGGCTTGTCTAGTTTCCTGCGCACGCGCGCTGCAACTGTCGCGCGACCACATCTCACCCGGGTGCACCGCCACAATCGCCCCGACAGGCCTCATTCGCTCCGACAGGGAAATTTTATGCAAGTTGAAAGACTGACCGCAGGCCACGGCGTGCTCACCGCGGTGCGCACCGGCAAGGGCCGCGATCTGGTGCTGCTGCACTCTCTGCTTGCCGACCGGCAGTCATTCGATCCCGTGGTCGAGCAGCTTGCCGCCAGGTTTCGTGTCACGTTGATCAATCTGCCAGGCTTTCACGGCTCGCAACCGATCCCGCTTGCGCTGATGGACGCCTACGTGGCGGCAATCGAGGACGGTTTCGACGAGTTCGGAATTGGCAACGATGCCGTGCTGCTCGGCAACGGTTTTGGCGGAACCATTTCGCTGGCGTTCGCCATTGCTCATCCCGAACGCATTGCCAGTCTTGTTGTCAGCGATGCCGCCGCCTGTTTCCCGCCCGAGGGTCGCGAGGGCTTCGCCGTGATCGGGGACAAGGTCGCCAATGGCGGTATCGCTGCGGTGGCCGAGATTGTCGCGAAGCGCGTGCATTCAGCGCCCTATCTGGAGGCGCACCCTCAGGCGCTGGAGGAACGCAAACAGGCACTGCTGGGCGTCGACCCCAAGGCGTTTCAGGATGCCTGCCGCGTCCTGCAGGAGACCGACCTGACACCGCTGCTGCATCACCTGCGTGTGCCGACGCTGGTGATCGCTGGCGGACTTGACCAGATGACGCCGCCGGCGCTCAGCAAGGCGATCGTGGAAAAGGTGGCGGAGGCAAAATACGTCGAACTGGCCGGCTGTGGCCATTGCCCGCAGTTGGAGCAGCCGGATGCCTTCCTTGGCGCGATCGGGGAGTTCATCGGCGACTGACGGGCTGGCGATTCGTTCCAAACCCTGACCAAAATGGCGGCATGAAACGTCTGCTCATCGTCGCGGCGGGCCTCGGCCTGATCCTGGCGGTTGCCATCATTGCCTATGAGGGCTTCGGCGCGGTAACCCATGCCTTTGCGGCGGTCGGCTACGGGCTTGTCGTCATCACGGCAATCCGTGCCATCGAACTCGCCGGCGCGGGCCTCGGTTGGTGGATCCTCTTTCCGCCCGCGGCAAAGCCGACATTGCGGTTGACCCTCCGGGTGCGCTTCGTCCGGGAGGCGATCAATGTGTTGTTGCCGGTGGCACAGGTCGGCGGCGAAATCGCCGGCGCCCGCCTGATGAGTCTGTCGGGCGTCCCGCCGGGGCTTTCCGGCGCCACCGTGCTGGTCGATATTTTTGTGCAATTCGTTTCGCTCTTTCTGTTCACGCTGGTCGGCATCGCCATATTCGCAGCGGATAGTGCGGATGACACGATGATTGGGCCGATCATGACCGGCGCGCTGGTCATGGGGGCAGTGCTCGTCGGATTATTCGTCGCCCAGCGCTTCGGCGGCGCCAGGCTGGTCGATCGCCTGTTGATGGCTCTGGCGGAACGGTTCGGCTGGTCCGCGCTCGCCAATCTGGCCAGCCTGCACGACAATCTGGTGCGCATCTACGGTGACTTGCCGAGGCTCGTCGCCAGTTTGCTCGTCCACACGGCGGTCTGGTTCGCCGGCGCGCTCGAGGTCCTCGTGGCGCTGCACCTGATGGGATACCCGGTTTCCATCGCCGACGCCGTGGCGATCGAAAGCCTCGGCCAGGCGGTGCGCGCGGCCGCCTTTCTCGTGCCGGGCGCCCTCGGCGTGCAGGAGGCGGGCTTTGTCGCGATCTGCTCGGGCTTCGGCATTCCGGCGGCGCCGGCCCTGGCGCTCTCACTTGTGAAACGGGTGCCGGAGCTCCTGCTCGGTCTGCCCTTCCTGTTTGCGTGGCATGCGCATGAAGTGAAGGCGCTCAAGAATCGCCGAACGGCCGGTTCGTAGCGCGAAGGTCAGAACTTCAGCAGCCAGGGAATCTGCTCGAACACCGCGTGCAGCGAGCCACCGTTGCCCTTGCGCCCGAGCGCCCTGGCCGTGCCGGCAAGGTCGCCGCTCCTGAGAGCCCGCGCCGCGTCATGCGCCGACACGGCGATGTGCTGCATGGTGCTGGCGTCGCGGTAGCAGTCGATGGTGCAGCGCGTGCAGCCGTCGCGTACCAGTTTGCTGTCGTCGAAGTCGTAGATCGAGCACAGCGGCTCTTCCCAGTAGTGGCAGCGCCAGATCTTGAGCTTCCAGTCGAGATAGAAATAACGGTAGCCGCCGAGGCACGGGAAGTGCTGCGGCTCGCCGCGCACGAAGCGCTGCATTTCCTCCAGCGAGCGCGTTGGATTGACAACGTGCATGCGAGATCTGACAGCCTTGACCTTCTCGAACAGCGCGATCAGCTCCTCGCGCGAGAAGTCAACCAGGCCCGACTGGCGATAGCCGAGGAAGCTCGAATTGAGGTTTGTCAGCGGATAGGAGAACGTCACTGACTTGAATCCGAGATCGGCAAGAAAGTCAGGCAGCGCGTCGATATCGAGCAGCCGGCTGAGCGTCACTGAAGCGGTGGCGATCATGCCGAGTTCGGTCAGTTCCCTGTTGGCCTCGCGGATCTTCTCGCACACGCCGGGCAGGCCGCGATTCTCCTCGTGCAGTTCTGCGCTGGCCGCGTCGATCGAGATCACGAAGCTCGACAGGCCCGCCTCGGCGTATTCCTGAAGTCGTCGCGGTTTCAGCAGGCCGGCATTGCTCACCATCATCACTTTCATGCCCTTGCCGGCGGCATGCGCGATGATGTCGGTGATGTCGGGATGCAGCGTTGGCTCGCCGCCGGTGAGGATCAGGTAACGGATGCCCTGGCGATACAGGATGTCGATGGCGTCGAAGGCACCCTGCCGTTCGGCATATTCCCAGCGCTCCCTGGGCAGGGCGTCGCGCGCAAAATTGCAGAAGCCGCAATTGGCGTTGCAGGCGTTGTTGAGCGCGAATTCACAACGCCCCGGCCCGCCCGAAGACAGCACCAGCCTCAACGTCTCGAAGGCCCGCCGGCGCGGCGGCACCTCCGTCGTTTGTTCCGCGAGTGCGTCGCGCGCAGATGACGGCAGTGGCTGATGCATAAGGGAAAGCTAGCCCAAGTCCGCCGATTCTTACACCCGGACGCAGGTCGCTGCCAAATCCCGGCCGCTGCCCGGCGCGCGGCATTGGCGCGCCTTGCACCCCCGGCGCGGGAATGCCTTACTGGCTCGCCGAACAGGGAGGCACGCCATGGCGGTAGCCTTTGGCAATGAACCTGCGCCGAATGCCGCGGCAAGACCGAGCCCGGCGGAACTCGTGGCGCGGGCCGACAAGATCGCCAGACTTGCCCGTGAGCAGGCGCTTGAGACCGAACGCAACCGGACTGTGGCACCGGAGATGATTGCATCGATGCGCGAGGCGGGGCTGTTCCGCATCATGCAGCCGGAAACCTTCGACGGCTTCGAATACGGCTACGACGTTTTCATCGACGTGGTCGCCGCCATCAGCGCCGGCGACGGATCCATCGGGTGGGTTTATTCGCTGGGCGCGGTGCATCCCTGGATGTTCGCCGGCATGCCGCTGGAACTGCAGTACGACATCTGGGACGACAACCGTGATGCCATCGCCGCGGTCTCCTATGCGCCGACCGGCAAGGCGGAAGCGGTCGACGGCGGCTACCGTGTCTCCGGTCGCTGGGGATTTGCCAGCGGCTGCGACAACTGCGACTGGGCGATCGTATCGGCGGCTTTGCCCCGCGCCGATGGCGGCAAGGTGCCGGGCTTCTTTTTCCTGCCCAGACGCGACGTTGCCATCGACGATGACTGGTTCACGATGGGACTGGCGGGCACCGGCAGCAAGAGCTTCGTCATTGACAATGCCTTCGTGCCGCATCATCGCGCCGTGAATATTCCCGATCTTCTTGTCGGCAATCCGCCCGGCGCGCAGTTCAACCGCAATCTGATCTACCGCCAGCCCTTCCTTGCCGTGGTGCCGACCTGCCTGGTCGCGCCGCAGATCGGCATGGCGCGCGGCGCGCTGCAGGTCTTCGTGGAGCAGGTGAAGGAACGCAAGACGCGCGGCGCGGTGGCCGGCGGCGGCAACAGCATGGCGGATTTTACCACCGTGCAGATGCGGGTCGCCGAGGCCGCCGCCTGCATCGACGCCGCCGACCTGCTGTTGCATCGCGACCTGAAGGAGACGGAGGCGCTCGCCGCGAGCGGCGGTGACAGTATGGATCTTCGTCTGCGCAACCGGCGCAACCATTCCTTTGCCTCAAGATTGTCTGTGCAGGCGGTCGATGCGCTGTTCGCAGCGGCGGGCGGGGCGGGGCTGGGCATGCAGCACCCGTTGCAGCGCTTCTGGCGCGACGTCCATGCCGCCGCCGCCCATATCAGCGTCAACTGGGACGTGGTCGGCGCCATGTACGGCCAGTACGCCTTCGGCCTGGAGCCGAAGGGACAGTACTGACGGGCGGAGCTATTACCTGCGGTCGAAGCGCCGGATCTCGACGGCGCCCCGGATATCGTTCCTGAAGAACGGATCGGCGCGGTTGAACCGTTCCGCCGCCGCGCGGTCGGGCGCTTCCAGCACCATCAGGCTGCCGATCGACGCCGCTCTGTCGTCGGCGACGAGCGGTCCGCCGACGGTAATGGCAACGCCACAGTCTTTCGCCGTCTTAAGATGGGCAATGTGCTCGGCATGGATCGCCTTGCGCGTCTCCTCCACGCCCGGCCTGTCGAGCGCGTGACCCGGAAACAGCATGAAACCTCCGGTCTCTCCGTCGTCATGCCCGGCCTTGTGCCGGGCATCCGCGTCTTCCTTCTCACCAAGGCGTGGATGGCCGGGACAAGCCCGGCCATGACGCGTGAATTCTAGCCGAGCGCCTTCAG
>CAZUDR010000110.1:0-8931 GCA_964618715.1 uncultured Undibacter sp.
CCGCCGGGCGCGAACTGAACGACGACGAAGGCCACCAGCATGATGCCGAACATCGTCGGGATCATGAGCAGGAGGCGTCGGATGATATAGGCGATCATCGGGTCTGGATTGTCGGGTCTATCGGCGGCGCACCCCGCGCGCATCGGGCCCCGGCCTTATCGCACATCGGCGGCCACTGGTCGTATGACATATCGGCAACATAAAGACGGCGGCAGCCGGAACAAGCCGTTCGCGCGGCCGATCAACCCTTTTGTTTCGGAGCGGCGGCCCCGGCCTCGGCGTGCCACCAGGTTTCCGGGATGCCGCGGGAATAGCGGGGCTTGGCGTCGGGCCGCTCGAAAACATCCCAATAGGCGATCCAGTGCGACGCTTTGTACCAATGCGGAATCCAGTAGTGCCCGGCGCGAAAGACGCGGTCGAGGGCCTGGCAGGCGGTCGTGAGTTCCTCGCGTGTCCGGGCGGCGATGGCAGCGTCGATCATCGCGTCCATCGCAGGGTCGGCGATGCCGGCAAGGTTCTGCGTGCCTTTGGTCTTCGCGGCCTGCGACGAGAAATAGGTGCGCAAGGAATCACCCGGCGTGGACGAGAAACCGAACCGGTCGACCGTAATGTCAAAGTCAAAGTCATCGACACGGGTACGGTACTGCACCGGGTCGACGATACGCAGGGTCGCGTCCAGCCCGACGATCGAGAGATTCTTGATGTAGGTCAGATGATGCGGCTTGAAGGTTGGCTCGTCGATGAGAAATTCGATCGAGAACGGCGAACCGTCCGGCAGTATCCGCTTGCCGTTCTGCAGGCGAAATCCGGCGTCCTCGAGCAGCCGCACCGCGCGCAGCAGCCAGCGGCGATCACGCCCGGATCCGTCGGTCACCGGCGGCACGTAGGGCTCGCCGAACACCGCATCCGGCACCTGTCCGCGATATGGCTCCAGCAGCCTGAGCTCGGCCGGCGACGGCGGACCGGACGCCTTCATCGGAGAATTCTCGAACACAGACTGGGTGCGGTCGTAGGAGCTGTACATAAGGTTCTTGTTGGTCCATTCGAAATCGAATGCGTTGACCAGCGCCTCGCGCAGGCGCCGGTCCTGGAATTTGCGGCGCCGCGTATTGATGAACCAGCCCTGTGCCCCCGACGGCGTGTTGTCCGGGATCACCGCGCGCTTGACGCGGCCGTCGTTGAGCGCGGGAAAGTCATAGCGCGTCGCCCATACCCGCGAGGTGAACTCCTCCCGAAACAGGTAGCTGCCGCTGGTGAAGCCCTCAAAGCCGACCTCGCGGTCGCGGTAGTATTCGTAGCGCACGTGCTCGAAATTGTTCTGTCCCTTTGCGACGGGCAGCTCGGCGCCCCACCAGTCGTCGACGCGATCGAATTCGATGGAGCGGCCGGCGTCGACACGGCCGACCTTGTAGGCACCGCTGCCGAGCGGGATGTCGAGCGTCGACTGTTCGAATGGCTGCGCGGCGTAATAGGCGCGCGAAAAGATCGGCAGGCCGGCAACGAACAGCGGCACGTCACGCGCCCGTTTGGGCGCAAAGCGCACGACGACGGCACGGGCGTCGGCCGCTTCGGCATCCTTCATGTCGCGCAGCAGCTGGGTGATGATCGGGTGGCCCTTCTCCTTCAACGTGTTCAGCGACCAGGCCACATCATGCGCGGTGAGCGGCGAGCCGTCGTGAAATTTCGCCTCCGGGCGCAGCACGAACGTATAGGTCAGCCCGTCGTCGGAAATCCGCACGGCGCGTGCCGCCAGCCCGTACATGGCGTCCGGCTCGTCGCCCGAACGCGCCATCAGGGTGGCGAAGGTGAGCGCCATGCCGAAAGCGCCGTTGCCCTTGAGGATGTAGGCGTTGAGCGAATCGAAGGTGAGAAACGAGCCGTTGTAACCGCGGCTGCTCACCGCTTCCGAATAGCGGCCGCCTTTCGGCGCGTCCGGTCTGACGTAACTGAAATGCGGGAAGTCGGCCGGATAGACGAGATCGCCGAAAGCTGAAATGCCGTGGCGCTCGGCCTCCTGCGCGTGCACCGGAATGACGAGGTGCCGGCCGGCGCCGGCGGCGACTGCTCCGGCGGCCAGACCGAGTGCGCATCGGCGGCTGAGGCGCATCAGCTACGACCGCCGCGGCACCTTGGCCGCCTTTTCCGCGTCCCACCACCAGATGGTCGGGAATGCCGAAAGGCCGTATTTCGGCATTGTCCCGGGATGGCCGAAGCGGTCCCATCGCGCGGTGCGCGTCTTGCCGTAGGTCCACTGCGGGATCACGTAGAAGTTCCACAGCAGCACGCGGTCGAGCGCCTGCGTCGCGGCGACCAGCTCGGCCCGGTCCTTGGCATAGATGACGCGCTGGATCAGTTCGTCAATCGCCGGATTCCTGATACCGGCGTAGTTGCGCGAGCCTGGCGTGTCCGCGGCGGCCGCGCTCCAGTAGGCGCGCTGCTCGTTGCCGGGCGACAGCGACTGGCCCCAACCGGCGGTGATGATGTCGAAGTCCCACTGCCGCAGGCGGTTCAGATACTGCGCGGTGTCGACCGTGCGCACGGTGACAGCAACGCCGATACGCTCGAGCGACGGCTTGTAGAACAGCACAAAACGCTCGCTGGCCGGATCCTGCACCAGGAATTCAACTTCAAGCGGCTCGCCGGTCTTGCCATTGACCAGCCTGGTATTGCGGACCACGTAGCCGGCCTCGCGCAAGAGGAGGAGCGCCTGGCGCAGATTCTGGCGCACCACCTGCGGATTGCCGGCCTCCGGGTTGGTATAGGGTTTTGTGAACAGATCCGGCGGCATTGCCTCGTCGCGCACTTCGGCGGGCAGCTTCTCCAGCACGCTCCTGAGAATCTCCAGCTCCTGACCCTGCGGTATACCCGATGACGCAAGCTCCGTGCCCTCGAAGAAGCTGTCGATGCGCTTGTACTGCCCGTAGAAGATCTGCCTGTTCATCTCCTCGAAGTCGAAGGCGAAATTGAACGCGCGGCGCACGCGCGGGTCCTTGAACTTGTCGCGCCGGGTGTTGAAGACGAAGGCCTGCATCACCCCGAAATTGCGGATCTCGAATTCCTCCAGCACGACCCTGTGCTCGCGCACGGCAGGGAAGTCATAGGCGGTTGCCCAGTTCTTCGCGCTGTTCTCGGTGCGCCAGTCGACGTGATCGGCCTTGAAGGCTTCGAGCGCAACGGTGGAATCGCGGTAGTACTCGTAGCGGATTTCGGAGAAGTTGTTCGTGCCGACATTGACGTTGAGGTCCTTGCCCCAGTAGTCGTCGACCTTCTCGTAGGTGACCGAACGGCCGGGCTGAAAATCCTTGACCCGGTACGGGCCGGAGCCGAGCGGCGGTTCCAGCGAAGTCTGCGCCACGTTGCGCTTGTTGCCGCTGGCGTCCGTGCCTTCCCACCAGTGCTTCGGCAACACCGTCAGCTGGCCGACGATCTGCGGCAACTCGCGATTGTTCGGCTTGTCGAACGTAAACGTGACCTCGCGCTCGCCGGTCTTCTCCGCCTTGACCACGTGCCGGTAATAGGCGGCGAGCTGGGGATCGTTTTCCTTGAAGGTGTTGAATGAAAATATCACGTCGTCGGCAGTCACCGGCTTGCCGTCGTGCCAGCGCGCATTGGAACGCAGCCGGTAGGTGACGGAGGCGCGATCCGCGGGATAGGTGACAGCTTCCGCCAGCAGGCCGTATTCCGTTGATATCTCGTCGAGCGCCGATGTCATCAGCGTCTCGGTGACCAGCTGGATCCCGCTGGCCAGGCTTCCCTTCACGCCGGAAATCACCTGGTTGAAGTTGTCGTAGGTACCGAAGGCAATCTGGCGCACCAGGCCGCCCTGCGGTGCATCCGGATTGACGTAGTCAAAATGCTTGAAGTCTTCCGGGTATTTCGGTTCGCCGAACAGCGAGAGGCCGTGCTGCCAGGATCGGGACTCCTGTGCGACGGCGCGTGCGGACGGCACTGCGGAAAGCGCGCCCAGGGCCGGCAGCGCCATGGTGGCAGCAGACGCCCGAAGGAGGAAACGGCGGGTCAGTTTCATGCAGGCCTCCGGCCTTCGGTCGCCCCGTAAATGGTGAGGTCGCGGCAGATTATGTCGGATTTCCGGCTTGTCGCGACAAGTGGGCTTTGGTGTCGCGGCCCGCGCTTTCGAATATTACGAGGACATTAACGCAAACGGCCGGGCGTCGGGGCCCGGCCGCTGGGAAATTTTCATGGCGCCGCGGTTATTTCGGCTGGGCCGGTTCGGGTGTCGCGGCCGGCTTGCCTTCCTCCGGCTTGTTCTCGGCGGTGGCGCCCTCCTCCTTGGCCGGAGGCGCCGCAGCCTCCGGCTTGGGCAGCGGCACGGGATTGTCCGACAGCGTACGCAGATAGGCAATCAGATCGGCACGCTGGCCGTCGCGCTTGACGCCGGCAAAGGTCATCTTGGTGCCGGGCACATCGGCGCGCGGATCGTGTATGAATGCACTGAGCTTGTCATAGGTCCAGTCGCCGCCCAGCTTCTTCAGCGCATCCGAATAGTCGAAGCCGGCATGGGACGCGACGGTACGTCCGACGATGCCGTAAAGATTGGGGCCGACGCGGTTGGGGCCACCCTTTTCGAATGTGTGGCACGCCGCGCATAGCTTGGCCGCGGCCTGACCCTTTTCCGCGGACGCTTCGGCCAGCAGTACCGCGATCGGCGTTACCTTCTCCTTCGCCGCTTCCTTCGTCGCGCCGCTCTCTTCCTGGACGGCAATGGCGTAACCGGGCTTCTCGGGCTTGTGCACCGAGAAGATGGCGCCGGCGCCAATGTTGAGCGCGAGCAGGATGAGGCAGGTGCCGAGGACGGCGCCCAGGACCTTGTTGAGTTCGAACGAATTCATCGAAATTGGGCTCCCGAAGGGGCGCAAGGGCGGTGCGGGACGGGGTGCCGCCGGGGACCCGGGGGCGGCGATCAGATACCGGTTTGCCTGGTCTCTGGCAACCCGTATAAGCGCCGCGACGCCATGACCGCCTCACGCGCGCCGGCGGCGCCGGCCGTGACCGAAGCCATGCCCGAATCCCTCGTGCTCATTCCGGCCCGCCTGGCCTCCACCCGCCTTCCCGGCAAGCCGTTGGCCGACATCGGTGGCCAGCCCATGATCGTGCACGTGCTGCGCCGGGCGGAAGCCGCCGGAATCGGCGAAGCGGTGGTAGCGACCGACTCCGAGGCGGTTGCGACAGCGGTGGAAAAGGCCGGCGGGCGCGCAGTGATGACCCGCGCCGACCATCCGTCCGGATCCGATCGCATCTACGAGGCGCTGGAAGCACTCGATCCCGAGCATCGCATCGACATTGTAGTCAATGTGCAGGGAGATCTTCCGACGATTGATCCTGCTGATATCCGCTCGACGCTCACGCCTCTTGCAGATCCGGCCGTCGACGTTGCGACGCTTGCCGCCGGGATCACCGACCCCGCCGAACGCAGCAATCCAAACGTGGTCAAGGCCATCGGCACGCCCGTCGCCGCCGACCGGTTCCGCGCCACCGGTTTTACCCGCGCAGATGCCACAGGCCCGGGCCCGCACTATCATCACATCGGTCTCTACGCCTACCGGCGCGCAGCGCTCGAGCGCTTCGTCAAGCTGCCGCCTTCCGCCAACGAGCAGCGCGAACGGCTCGAGCAATTGCGCGCGCTTGATGCCGGCATGCGCATCGACGTCATGGTGGTTAACAGCGTGCCGCTCGGCGTTGACACACCGCACGAACTGGCCAGGGCGCGCGCCCTGCTCGCAGGTTGACGAGGGTATCCGGGTGCGCGTAACGAACCCCCGTTCCCGTCATCCCGGAGCGCCGCACGCCGGGATGACCTTGCGGGGTTTGTGATGAGTACAAAAAAGATCGTTTTCCAGGGCGAGCCCGGTGCCAACTCGCATCTCGCCTGTCGTGAAGCCTATCCCGACCACGAGCCGGTCCCCTGCGCGACCTTCGAGGACTGCTTCACCGCTCTCGGCAACGGGGACGCTGGCCTCGGCATGATCCCGATCGAGAATTCGGTGGCCGGCCGGGTCGCCGACATCCACCATCTGATGCCCACCTCGGGCCTGCATATCGTCGCCGAGTGGTTTCTCCCCATCCGCAACCAGCTGATGGCGCCGAGCGGCGCCAGCCTGCAGACGATCAAGTCCGTGCAGAGCCACGTGATGGCACTCGGCCAGTGCCGCGGCGTTATCCGCGAGCTGCATCTGAAGCCGGTGGTCGCTGCCGACACCGCGGGCTCGGCGCGGGAAGTGGCAGAGTCCGGTGATCTCAGCCGTGCCGCCATCGGTTCCCGGCTGGCGGCAGAGATCTATGGCCTCGATATCCTGAAGGAGAATGTCGAGGACGAAAGCCATTCGACCACCCGCTTTGTCGTCCTGTCGCGGGAAAAAAAGTGGGCAGAACCCCATAATGGCAAGGTGATCACCACCTTTGTGTTCCGGGTGCGCAACGTACCGGCCGCGCTCTACAAGGCGCTCGGCGGCTTTGCCACCAACGGCGTCAACATGACCAAGCTGGAAAGCTACATGATCGGCGGCAATTTCTTCGCCACCCAGTTCTACGCCGACGTCGAGGGGCACCCGGACGACCGCTCGCTGGTGTTCGCGCTGGAGGAGCTTGCCTTCTTTTCGAAGGAGCTGACCATACTCGGCGTCTACCCCGCCCACACCTTCCGCGACACGTTCAGGGAGGAAGTCGACTAGCGCGAAAATGCGCCCCCGTTCGGCGCATGGCGCTATTTCCGATCCGGCCTGGCTTTCTTCAGTTCGGCCAGCTCGTGCCGGAGCTTCGCCAGCGCCGCCCTGAGCGCGGCAACCTCCGCTTCCTGGGCGGACGCCGCGCGGCTCATGGCATCGAGCCTGGCACGGGTCTCACGCCTCTGCTTTGCCAGCGCCTGCTGCAAAAAGTCGACATTGCTTTGCAGGCAGCTCGTGCGCCGCTCCATGGTTTTCTCGGCTGTGCAGGCCTCGATGCCGCGAATATCCTGCGCGGCCGCAGGCAGAACGAGGGTCAGAACCGGGAGGACAGCCAGGGCGCCACGTCTCATCATGGTGCCAGTCTAGCCGAGTCGCGGCGGCACCGGCACAACGGCTTGCCTCCCTCGCGGCGCCGTGCTCCCGTGCGTCTGACCGTTTCGGAATCCCCCCATGAACCGGACTGGCGCCAAAGTTGCTCTCGTCACCGGAGCCGCGCGCGGCATCGGACTTGCGACCGCGAAGCGCTTCCTCGCCGATGACTGGCGGGTCGCGCTGCTCGACATCGACGGCGACAATCTTGCGCGCACGCATGCCGCGCTGGCGCGGCAGGGCGACACGATCGCGATGACATGCGACGTCTCCGATGGTGAGGGAGTCGCGCTCGCTATCGACACGATCAGGGAGCGCTTCGGCCGACTGGATGCACTGGTCAACAATGCCGGCATCGCCATCTTCAAGCCGATCCTCGAGGTCACACCTGAAGACTGGTCGCGGGTTCTGGCGGTCAATCTGACGGGCCCGTTCCTGTGCGCGCAGGCAGCCGTGCCCCTGATGCGGGACGGCGGCGGCGGCGCCATTGTCAATATCACCTCGATCTCGGGATTGCGTGCTTCGACATTGCGCGCCGCCTACGGCACCAGCAAGGCCGGGCTGGCACACCTGACCCAGCAGCAGGCGATCGAGTTCGCCGCGCTCGGCATTCGCGTCAACGCGGTGGCACCGGGCCCGGTCGACACCGCAATGGCAAAGGCCGTGCACACGCCGGATATCCGGGCCGCCTATCACGACGCGATTCCGCTCAACCGCTACGGGCTGGAGGAGGAACTGGCGGAAGCGATCTATTTCCTGTGCAGCGAGCGCGCGAGCTACATCACCGGGCAGACGCTCGCCGTCGACGGCGGGTTTGAGGCGACCGGCATCGGCCTGCCGGCGCTGCGCGAGCAGCGGCGGAATGACTAACTGCGTTCGTTTTCATAGCGCGCAACAAAGTCCGGCGACAGCTTGCGCAGGCGCTCGATATCGATCCGGCCCGACCGCGTGATGTAGCTCATGGCGAACTCGGCCGGCGCCAGCCTCATATGCTCGGCGAAGTGTTCGTACCAGTCCGCGCTGCCGTTCGCGCCGGCGACCAGTTTCTCCAGGATCGGCCGTCGCGCGGTTTCGTAGGCCGCGAGCGCCCCACCGACCTCCGCGTGGGCGGCCAGCGCCTCGTCGAGCGCAATCGCATCCTCCATCGCAAGCCGCGTGCCCGAACCGATGGAGAAATGGGCGGTGTGCAGTGCGTCGCCGAGCAGCACGCAGTTGCCGTGCGACCAGCGCGCATTGTGCACGACGGGAAACCGGCGCCAGATCGAGTTGTTGCAGATGAGCGGATGCCCATCGAGCGTCTCGGCAAAGAGTCGTGCGCAGATCGTTGCCGACTCCGCTTCTCCCGTCCCTTCAAAGCCCATGCGTTCGAAGGTGTCCGCATTCATCTCGACAATAAAGGTGCTGATATCCGGTGCGTACCGGTAGTGATGCGCGTTGAAGGCGCCCGTCTCTGTTTCGATGAAGGTCTGGGTGAGCGTGTCAAAAAGCTTTGCGGTGCCGAACCAGGCGAATCGATTGTTGAGATAGTCCACTGTGGCGCCGAGTGCCTCCGCATGAGTTCTCCGGACCAGCGAATTGACGCCGTCGGCACCGACCACCAGATCGAAATCCTTCAGTTCGTCGAGACTCCCGACCGGGCGCTCGAAGACCGGCCTCACACCCACAGATGCCGCCCGCGCCTGCAGCAGTTGCAACAGATGCAGGCGGCCGATGGCGGCAAAGCCGATTCCGTCGATGACGACGCGCCGGCCCTTCAGGTTCAGCGTCATGTCGTTCCAGGATTCCATGTGCGGGAGGATCGCCGCATAGGTCTCCGCGTCGTCCTCGCGCAGAAAGTCCAGCGCACGGTCGGAAAACACCACGCCGAAGCCAAAGGTGG
>CAZUDR010000111.1:0-8867 GCA_964618715.1 uncultured Undibacter sp.
TCGGCTGGATCGCCCAGTGGAAGGAGATGATCGAGGACCCGAAGCAGAAGATCGGACGTCCGCGCCAGCTCTACACCGGCGCGACCCAACGCGACTACGTGCCGATTTCGCGGCGCAAGTAGGCGGATTTCCGAATAATTCCGGCTGTCGCCCTCCGTCCGCCGCGGTGAATCCGGATGCGCGGACTGGTCGGGACGGACGGCGGAGAAACGACCCTCGTGAGCGACTATTACGTCCATCGCCTTCAGGTCTCGATGCCTCTCAAGACCGCCGAGACCATTGCCGACGCCGTGTTCTCGGCCGGGCGTGAGGCAAAGCTCCTGCCTTTGACGGTGGCTGTCCTCGATGCGGGCGGAAACATCGTGGTCGTCAAGCGTGAGGACGGCTCCGGCATCCTTCGCGCCAATATCGCGATCGGAAAGGCGTGGGGCGCTCTGGGTATGGGCATTTCGAGCCGCACGATCCGCGACCGGTTGCGCGACCGGCCGGCGTTCCAGAGCGCGCTCGCCGCCGCGTCGGAAGGGCGGTTTATCCCCGTCCCTGGCGGCACACTGGTGATGAACGGGGACAAGGAGGTGATCGGCGCCGTCGGTGTGAGCGGCGATGCCTCCGACAAGGACGAGTACGCCGCCATCACGGCTGTGCAGCGTGCAGGGCTAATGCCGCATCCCGCGACGCCGGTCGACAACTGGCGAGACGCAGGGCTTTGACGGGTAACGCGCGTCGCAACTGACGCGGGGCGTTCCACTCAGCCTTTGCCGTTGCCCCCGCCGTTGAGCTTTGGCGCGTCCGCGCCTTCATAGGCCCATTGCACGTAGACGCCGGCCCAGGTGAAACCGCCACCGAAGGCCGCCATCAACATGCGGTCGCCCCGCTTCAGGCGCGGCTCGTAATCCCACAGGCAGAGCGGGATGGTGGCGTTGGTGGTGTTGCCGTATTTTTGGATGGTCACCATCACCTTGTCCATCGCCACGCCCATGCGTTCGGCCGTCGACTCGATGATCCGCTTGTTGGCCTGGTGCGGCACCAGCCAGTCGATCATGCTGCTGCGCAGGTTGTTGCGGCTCATGATCTCGCCGGCGATTTCTGCCATCTTCGCGATGGCGAACTTGTAGACCGCCGCGCCCTCCTGATGGACGTAGTGCAGACGTTTGGCGACCGTCTCCGCCGTCGCCGGCATGCGGCTGCCGCCCGCCTTCTGGTGCAGGTGGATCATGCCCGAGCCGTCGGAGCGGATCAGCGCGTCCATGATGCCGAATCCGGAATCGTTCGGCTCCAGCAGCACGGCGCCGGCGCCGTCGCCGAACAGCACGCAGGTGGCGCGGTCCTTGTAGTCGATGATCGACGACATCTTGTCGGCGCCGACCACCACGACCTTGCGTGCGGTGCCGTTGGCGATGAACTGTGCCGCGATGGTCAGCGAATAGAGGAAGCCGGAGCAGGCCGCCTGCACGTCGAACGAGCCGATGTTGTTGATGCCCACCATGTCGCAGATCAGGTTCGCGGTGGACGGAAACTGGAGATCAGGCGTGGTGGTGGCACAGATCAGCAAATCCACCTCGCCCGGCCTGGTGCCGGTCTTCTCCAGAAGGCCGCGCACGGCCTCTGCGGCCATGTACGAGGTGCCGAGCCCCTCGCCTCTCAGAATGTGGCGGGTCTTGATGCCGGTACGCTCGGTGATCCAGGTGTCGCTGGTATCTACCATCCGCGCCAGGTCTGCATTGGTCAGCAGGTCCGGCGGCAAATAGCCGTGAACGGCGGTGATTGCAGCGCGGGATGGAATACTCAACGGAGAAATTCCCAGTTTTCAACCAGAGCTTTACGGCCGACGGGTGAGCCCGCAAACTTACGCTGTTGGCGCTGCGAAAGCCACCGCCCCGGCGCCGGATTGGTTAAGACGGAGGGCGAAGTCGGCGACGACAGCCGCCGACCGATTGCTGGGGAGCCCCTCATTGAGCCCCAGTATGCCGTCGAGTTTGGCGAAGGCGGCTATCTGCCGCCGCCGCTCGGGCGTGTCGCCCATCAGCGGCAGCAGCGCAGCCGCAAGATTTTCGGCAGTGCAGTCCCGCTGCAGGAACTCGGGAACCAGCTGTTCCCCCAGCACCAGATTGGCGAGGATGACCGTCGGCAGCGTGATCATGCGCCGGGCCACCAATTCCTCGATCCACGACACCTTGTAGGCGGCGACCATGGGAACGCCCGCAAGCGCCAGTTCGAGGGTCGAGGTGCCAGACTTGACCAGCGCAGCCCGTGCCGCCCGATAGGCGGCATACTTGTCGGCCGGGTCAGTCACGACGCGTACGGGGGCCGGCCATGATCGAACGGCGGCGCGCACGGCGTCGGCGAGCCGCGGGACGGCCGGAATGACAATGTCGGGTTCATCGACCCGGGCGACGACTTTTCCCACCGCCGCCCCAAACACGGGTGCCAGACGGTGGATTTCTCCGGAACGACTGCCCGGCAGCACGAGCAGCAGCGGCGGATCGGCCAGCCGCCGGCCAGCCTCCGCCTCGTTCGGGCGCAGACGGCCGACCTGCTCGATCAGCGGATGGCCCACATAGGTACATGGCGGGCCACCAAGACGCTGTAATGCGGCCGGCTCGAACGGAAGCAGCGCGAGCACATGGTCGACATAGGCCCGCATGGCTCTGGCCCGGCCCGGACGCCAGGCCCAGACAGACGGGCAGACATAATCGATGATCGGAACGTGCGGCGCGCGCCGGCGGACGCGCCGCGCCACGCGGTGGGTGAATTCGGGACTGTCGATGATTACCAGCACGTCCGGACGAGCGGCGATGACTGCGTCTGCGGCTTCGCGGATACGGCGGATGATTTTGGGCAATCGTGCCGGAATCGAGGAGAAGCCGATGATAGCAAGATCCCCGATCGGAAACGGGCTCGCCACGCCTTCGTCGGTCATGTGCGTGCCGCCGATACCTGAAAAGCGCACGCGGCCATGCAGCCGGCCGCGCAGTGCGGCGATCAATGAGGCGCCCAGCCTGTCACCCGATTCTTCACCGGCGACGAGAAAAATGTGCGGAATGGCACCGGCGGCATTGTCCATCGATGATCAAGGCCCCCGCCGCAACGGTACGCCGAGCACAAACACATTGGCGCGGTCGGCCGCCTGGATCACCCGCTCGGGTTCGGCGACGATGGTGCTGCCGGCCGCCACCGCGAGCCCGGCGAGCCCCGCTGCAGCGACTCCGGCGACCGTCTGCGGGCCGATCGACGGCAGGTCGAAACGGACATCCTGTCCGGGCTTCGGCGCTTTCACCAGCACGCCGATGCCGGCGCTGCCCCGCAGGCGGCCATTGCGGCGCAGGTCCGCCACCCGGACCAGCATCTGGTCGGTGCCTTCCGCCGCCTCGACGGCCAGCACGTGACGTCCCGCCACCACAACGGCCTGCCCGACATCGAATGGCCCGGCGGCACGCAGGTAATCCAGTCCGAAAGCGACATCGCCGCGGTCCCGTTCAGACGGCTCGATGTGGCCGAGCGTGCCTTCCGGCACCAGAATATCAGGTGCAACCTCGTGCGCGCCGAGCAGGCGAAATCCGCGCTGCTCGACCAGCCTGCCGATACTGGAGAGCAGGTGATCGTCACCGCCGCGAAAGGCGCGAGCGATCTCCGGCAGCGCCAGCAGGGCTTGCCAGTCGGGCCGAATCTGCCACAGGGAGGGCCGCACCAGCGACCCGATCAGCACCAGATCGCGGCAGCCCGCCGCGCGGGCGATGCGCGCAAACTTGCCGAACTGGCCCGGGTGGATCCAGTGATGCGGACGCTCCGCGTAGGCGCGCGCATCGGCCGCCCCCCGCAGTGGAAAAAGCAGAACCTTGCGTCCGTGCGCGGCGACGAAATCGGCGACCGCCAGCGGCAGGCTGCCGCCGCCGCAAATCACGGCAAGCGGGCCTTCCTGGCTCACGGCCGCGCCGGAATTCATATGTCCTCATCGCCCTCGGCACGCCTGATCGCCATGGTCAGCGGACGCTTCCCCGCCCGGATGAAGGCGATCATCGTGCGTACGGCCTGATCGGAGGAAAATTCGGCCTCGACCCGGTCGACACGGGCCCGGAACTCGCCGTCGCCGAAGAACAAGGTCTCATAGGCGCGCCGCAGCGCGAGAATCTCCGCCTTGGCGATCCCGTTCCGGCGCATGCCGACCACGTTGAGGCCCACGAGATGGGCAAGCGGCCCATGCACTGTCCCCCAGGGAATGACGTCGGCGCGGACCCCGCTCAGGCCGACGATCATGGCGCCGTCGCCGATACGCACGAACTGCCGCACCGCGGCGCCGCCGCCGAACACGACATTGTCGCCGATGGTGACATGGCCCGCGAGCAGGGTGTTGTTGGACAAGAGCACCTTCTTGCCGAGCTTGCAGTCGTGGCCGACATGCGCACCGACCATGAGAAAACATCCGTCGCCGATTTCGGTGACGCCGCGGTCGTCTTCGGTGCCGATGCTGATGGTGACGTGCTCGCGGATGTCGCAATCTGCGCCGACTACCAGCCGCGTGGGGCCGCCGCGATACTTGACCGATTGCGGCGGTGTGCCGAGCGAGGCAAACGGATAGATCGCCGTGCGGGGGCCGATCGCGGTGTGACCGGCGACGTTGACGTGGGATACGAGTCGACAGCCGTCGCCAATGCTCACGTCAGGACCGACGGTGCAATAGGGGCCGATCGACACGTCTTGCCCGATCACCGCCCCGGCGGCGATCCGCGCCGAGGGATCGATCATCGCCGCGTTCATCCGTCGTAAATCATCGCGCCGACCTCGGCCTCGGCGACGACCTGACCGCGCACCTTGGCTTCGCCGCGATACCACCACATCTGCCGGCGATGCGCGTGCAGCTTCATGTGGTACTCGATCGTGTCCCCGGGCATTACAGGGCGGCGGAACTTGGCCTTGTCGATAGTCATGAAATAGACCGACTTCGGCGCCTCCGCGCCGAGCGCGAGAATGCAGAGCACGCCGCCGGTCTGCGCCATTCCTTCGATCATCAGCACGCCCGGGAAGACGGGATTCTCCGGAAAGTGACCCTGAAACTGCGGCTCATTGGCGGTGACATTCTTGATCCCGATGCCGCTCCTGTCCCCGTCAATGTCGATCACCCGATCGATCATCAGGAACGGATAGCGGTGCGGCAGCAGCTTGAGCACCGACGCGATGCCGGCGCTATCAAGGCTGGTGACGGATTCGTTCATGACGATCGTCTCACTTGCCCTGCGCCCCTTTTGACGTCTCGTTGCCCCGCGCCAGCCGCTCGAGCATCGCAATCTCGCGGAACCATTGCTTTACCGGCTTGGCCGGAGTCCCGCCCCAGCGCGCCCCCGGCGGAACGTCACCGTTGACGATGCTGGTGGCAGCGACCTGCGCTCCCTCGCCGACAGTGACATTGTTGTTTAAGCCGACGCGGGCGCCCAGCACAACATGGTCCTCAAGGGTCGAACTGCCGGCGATGCCGCATTGGGCCACCACGATGCAATGGCGGCCGATGCTGACATTGTGGCCAACCTGGACCAGGTTATCGATTTTGGTCCCCTCGCCGATCACCGTGTCGCGGATGGCGCCACGGTCGATGGTGCTACCGGCGCCGATCTCCACGTCATCCTGGATGATGACCCGTCCGATCTGCGGCACCTTCAGGTGTCTGGGCCCCATGAGAAAACCGAATCCGTCCTGGCCGATCATGCAGCCGGGATGGATGATGACGCGATCGCCTATCAATGCATTGCTGACGGCAACGGAAGCGCCAATTGCCGTGTCGCGACCGATGCGAACCTCGGGCCCGACCACGGCATTGGCGGCGATGACTGTGCCCGCGCCAATTTCAGCCCGCGGTCCGATCACCGCGCCCGGTTCTATGACGACGCCGTTTTCCAGCCGCGCGCTTGGGTGGACACGAGCATCGGCTGTCTCTTCCGCCGGGTAGAGCGAGGATGGGCGCAGCGCATCGGGAAACAGGACCCGCGCCACCTGCACAAAACAGCGATACGGCTCGGCCACCACCAGCGCGACCGTCCACGCCGGCAATTGTTCGGCCAACGCCTGGGTGCACAGGCACGCGCCGGCATGAGTGGCATTTGCGTGCGCAGCAAAACGGCGGCTTTCGCAGAAGCTCAAATCGCCAGGCGCGGCACGGTCGAGAGGCGCGATATTGGAAATGCGCCTCACCCCGGCGTCCGCCGGCAACGTCGCGCCGGTCAACTCCGCAATCTCACCGAGCGTGAGGCCTTGCGTGTGTCGGAGGAATATCGGCTCCCTCATGCCGTTTGTTCCGCGCTGCGGTGCGCGACCAAGATCAGAACTTCGCACCGCCGCTGAAGCGGAACACCTGCTCTTTGTCGTAGCTTTCCTTGGTAATCGGAAACGCCAGATCGAAACGCAGGGGACCGAGCGGGGAATCCCAGATCAGTCCAATGCCCGCCGACGTGCGGATCGCGCTGGAGTCGGCGACGGTAAGCGTCTCGCCGGTCGGAGCGTAGAACGTCGGTCCCTTGTAGTCCCAGAGCGAACCGGCGTCGGCAAAAGCGGCAAGCTTGATGCCAATTTCCTTGGGCAGGAAATAGAGCGGCGTCTGAAGCTCGACGCTGGCGCCCCAGTACAACGACCCGCCGAGTGCGTCCTGATTGGTGGTGGACAAGTCGCGCGGCCCGATACCGGCCGGCGCGAAGCCGCGCACGAGATTCGGGCCCATGAAAAAGTGGTCCAGCATGCGCAACGACTCGCCGCCCCACCCGGTAGCATGACCGCCCTGCAACCTGATGAGGCCAACGACATCGGGAATCACTTCCTGGTACCGCCGCATCTCGGCGGTCGTCCGGACGAAGTTCACGTCACCGCCAAGACCGGCAAATTCCTGCTTGAGCTGGCCGAAGATACCTTCGCTGGGGTTCTTGTTGTTGTCGAGCGTATTGTAGTTGAGGGTGTAACCGGCCGCGGACACGAGGACCGGACCAGTGGCCAGTTCGCTGCGCACCGCAAGCGAGGCTTCGCCGTTGGCGTAGCAGTTCGGTACGTTGTTGGCCGTACAGTCATTGTACTGGGCCGGCAGCGTGATCTCCTGCCGGTAGATCGAGTAGTACGGCGACAAGGCCCAGTTCTCGGTCAGCGCAAAGCCGAGCCGCAGCGTCATGCCATACGTCTCGGTATCGTAGGATACATAGTCCGACGCCAGATTCTGCCGCGCAAAGACCTGGATGCCGCCAGACATGCGGTAGCCCAGCAAATACGGTTCGACAAAATTGAAATCGAAACCGCGGGCGCGCTCGCCATAGGTGACCGAGGCTTTGACGAACTGGCCGCGTCCCATCAGGTTCCGCTCGGCAATGCTCACCTCGGCGATGAAGCCGTCCTGCGTCGAATAACCGCCGGCAACCGAGAACTGGCCGGTCGACTTCTCCTCCACGTTGACGTTGACGACGACGCGATCCGGAGCCGAGCCGGGCTCATTTGTGATCCGCACCGTCTTGAAGAAATCCAGATTCTTGAGGCGCCGTTCGGCCCGGTCGATCAGCGCGCGGTTGTAGGGGTCGCCCTCGCCGATATCGAATTCGCGGCGAATGACGTACTCGCGCGTGCGCGTATTGCCGCGAATATTGATACGCTCGATGTAGACGCGCGGGCCCTCCTCGACGATGAAGGCCAGATTGATGGTGCGCGTGTTGAAGTTCCGATCGCCGCGCGGACGTACCGTGGCGAAGGCATAGCCGCTCTGCGCCGCCTCGATCGTCATCGTCTCGACCGACTTCTGAACCAGATCGGCGTTGTAAACGTCGCCGGCATGGATCCTGAGTCCGCCGCGCATGCTGTCAGGCGAAAGCGCATGCACGTTCGAAATGACTTCGACAGTACCGACGCGATACTGCGGCCCCTCGTCGATGTTGAACGTGATTATGAAACCCTTCTTGGCCGGATCGTACTCGCCAACCGCCGAGACGATACGCACATCCGCATAGCCGTGCTTGAGATAGAAGCGGCGCAGCAGGTCGCGGTCCGCTTCGACGCGGTCCGGGTCGTATATGTCCGATGTCTGAAGGAAGCTGAACCAGCCGCTCTCGCTGGTCTTGATCACGTTCTCGAGACGCCCCGCCGAGAAAGCGCGGTTGCCGACGAATCTGATCTGCTTGACGCCGGTCTTGTCACCTTCGCGTATTTCGAAAACCAGGTTTACCCGGTTGTTCGGCAGCTCGATGATCTTCGGTACGACGCTGACGTCGAATCGTCCGCTGCGACGATAGATTTCAATGATGCGCTGGACATCGGCCTGCACGGTTGGCTTCGAAAGGGTGCCACGCGGCTTGGACTGCACTTCTGCCTTGAGTTGATCGTCCTTGGCCTTTCGGTTTCCTTCAAAGGCGACCTGGTTGATGACAGGATTTTCGACCACGGTGACCAACAGCCGCCCGCCGGCACGGTCGATCTGCACGTCGGCAAACAGGCCAGTGGCATAAAGGGCTTTCAGCCCCTGGTCGATCTCGAATGGCGAAAGCCGCCCGTCCGGTCCTGCCCGGAAGTAGGCACGGATGGTGGCGGCCTCGACCCGGCGATTACCCTTGACGATGATGGAATTGACGCTTTGCGCCACGGCAATGCGTGAGGACGCAACACTGCTCACCCCGGCGACCACAAGAAATCCGCCGAGGACCATGCTGCAGAAAACCAGCCCCCGTACCAACCGCACACAAAGTCCCATGCGCTACGCGCCCTTTATTATCCTTTGCGGCCGCCCCCAATGTCGGGATTCGGCAGACAGCCGGGCTGTTTTCGCTTGCGTTTTACAGCCTTTCGGGCGCCCTGCAAACGAACTTCCCCACCCGACTTTCCCTTTCCCCTCAAAAAGTTGCCCGTCAGCAACGCCT
>CAZUDR010000112.1:0-8817 GCA_964618715.1 uncultured Undibacter sp.
TGCTCGAGCGCCAGCAGCGCGTCGGCGAGCTTGCCGGCGCGTTCCGCCCCCAGATAGGGCTCGCACAGACCGTCGAACTTGAAGCGGAACTCCGCATCGTCGAGAAAGTTGTCCGGCTCGCCCTTTGGCACCCGCACCAGGCGCTCGTAGTCGCCGGAGGCGGTCCGGATCTTGGCCACCCCCGCCATGTTGGCCGGAAATTCCGCTTCGGCGCGGGCATCGACGACCGTCTTCACCTTGCGGGTCAGCGCACGGGTGGCCTCGTCGTTGAGGTGCTTCCTGTAGTCGTCCCAGGCGAGCCCGCCCTCCCGCATGGCCACGGCCGCGCAGAAGGGCATGGAGAACTGGCCGTCGACCACGCTCTGCGGACTGGTCTTGTCGCCGGGGCCGCCGATGATCTTCCAGCCCGTTTCCGGCAGGCCGATCTCGATCTCCGTCACCTCGTCTGCCTTCAGCCCGTGCTCCTTCATCAGCGCCACCAGCCCGTCGATGGCGGCATGCGAATAGCGGCAGGAGGGGTAGGGCTTAACCGCCAGCCGCATGGTCTGCCAGACGTTGCCGAGACCGGCGACCGCCCTCGATGCATCGGCATTGGGCGCATAGGCGTGGAGGAAACCGGCGCGGCCCTCGAAGGCCTGCTTCGGCCCCTTGAAGCCCTCCGCGGCCAGCACGGCGCAGATCAGCCCGTTTTGTGCCGCCTGGCCGACATGCGAGCGTTTCGTCCATGCGCCGTCGGTGAGGAACTCCATCGAGCCGGCTGCCTGGCTGAGCGCGATGCCGAATGCGTTGCGGATGCCGGCGGCATCCAGGCCCAGCAGCTTGCCGGCTGCCGCGGCGGCGCCGAACACGCCGCAGGTCGCGGTCGGGTGGAAGCCGCGGTCGTAGTGATCGGACGGGTTGAGCGCGAGTGACAGCCGGATCTGGATTTCATATCCGGCGACGACCGCGGCGATAAGGTCCTTGCCGGAGGCACCGGTCAGTTCGGCCGCAGCCAGCGCGGCCGGTACGATCGGGGCGGAGGAGTGCAGGGACGCTTCCGCGTGGGTGTCGTCAAAATCGAGCGAATGCGCCAGCGTGCCGTTGATCAGCGCCGCAGCGGTGGGCGCGTAGGCGCGCGCATCGCCCGGCACCGAGCAGTTTCCGTCGGCGAGGCCGAGCCGCTCCACCGCCGCGATCAGGCTCGGAGTCGACTCCGCATCGTGGCGCGCGCGGATCATGATGCCGGTCAGGTCGAGGATCAGGCGCTTTGCGCGCCCGGTGACCTCGGGCGGCAGGTCCGCGAAGCTGAGGTCGGCGGCAAACGCCGCGAGGTCCTTTGTAATATCCATGACGCTCTCCCGGCCGGTTTCGGCGCCGTGCTGATCCCGGGTTTGGCGCATCCGGAACCGGTTGATACGCCGCCGGCTGCCGCCAGCGATCCCGACAAGGACCTGCGCCCGGGTGTCGAAACCCCTGTGCGGCAATGATCTCGATTTTGGCGTCGATGTCTAGGCCGCCAGCGATGAACGCCGCTCGCGCGGTGTCTCGCCGGTCCAGCGTTTGAAGGCATGCGAAAAGGAGGCGACATCGCGATAGCCAAGCAGCCACGAAATCTGCGAGATGGTGAGGCCGCCGTCGGCCAGGTAGCGATCGGCAAGATCGGACCGGAGCTTTTCCAGAAGGGCGGAATAGGTCAATCCTTCTGTCGCGAGCCGGCGCGCAAAGGTCCGCTGGCTGACCCCGAGCTGGCGTGCGACTTCGCCGGCATGCGCCTTTCCATGCGGCAGGAGCGGCGTAATGGTATTCTCGACGCTCGACTGGAACGATCCGCGCTTGTTGGAACGATGCGCGATCGCTTCCTCGCAATATGAAATCAGCAGCTTGTTGAGGTAGGGATCGGCGCTCACGACAGGCGATGCGCGGAGACTGTCCGAAAACAGGATCTCGTCGACGGCGGCGCCGAATTCAACACTGCCGCCGAGAAATTCGGCCATCTCGTTGGCGTTCGCACGGTGGTGACTCAGGCGCACGCGTTCGGTCAGCAGGTGGCGCCCGGTCAGTTGCCGGCAAACCCGAACGAGCGCAGCGATCCAGAATTCGATCTGATGGCGGTCGGTGTGACGGCTTACGCCGATATACCTGAACGACATGCCGACGGCCTTGCCGTCGACGCATGTCTGCGAAACGCCTTCGTTGACGATGGAAGTATAACGTGCTGCCCGCTGCAATGCGTCGATCAGCGTATCCGAGGATGCAATAACATAGTAATACAGCCCGATCTCGCGAAGCTCGCAGGTTTGCGCGAGGTGAAGGCCGAGAAGATCATCCTCGAGGGCCGCGGAGACAAGGTTCAGAAACCTGATCTGGTCGCGGACCCTGATCGTCGCCTTGGCGTCCTCGATCTGCCGTCGGTTGATCCCCGCCTCTTCCAGCAGCGGTTCAACGTCCACGCCGGCGGCGACCGCGCGCGCGCACGCAAGCCGGGACATCCCGCCCGATGCACTCGGAAGGCGGTCGAATTCCCGAACAGCCGCTGTCGTTGTGTCTCGCATCAGGCTCTCCGGTTTCGCCGCCCGGACGCGGGCAGGGTACGGCGCAAACTGGCAAGTCTTTGGCAGCGCAAAACAAGATATCTAGCCATGGCTCCCCTATCTCGTCCAGCAGCGGGCGCATGCCCGCCGACTCCTGCCGAAGAGGCCAACATGTATCCGCAATCCTCCGCAGTAAAAGCGATGCCGGGCGACAAGATGTATCAGCAAAACGATGTTATCGGAATTGTCGACGACGACCCCGGGGTGCGCGACGCCCTCGACCTTCTGCTTTCCTCATATGGATATCGAACCGAGCTGTTTGCATCGGCTGAAGAATTCATCGTGGCCGCCAGGAGCACGAGGTCGGCCTGTCTTCTTGTCGATATCGAGCTGGGTGACATTACGGGCGTCGAGCTGGGACGTCAGTTGTCGGCGATGGGTCATGCTTTCCCGATTATTTTCATGACCGGTTCCTATGACGCGAAGGTTCAGAAGCAGGCCCAGGATTTCGGTTGCATTGCCTTTTTGCACAAGCCGTTTCAGGCGGAGCAATTGATCGAGTCCGTCGTCAGGGCCACGGAGCGGTCCTGACGCCCATTGCGGGCCATCGCTGCCCGAGTTGGCCTGGTGCTCGGCCGCTTGTGCGGAGCCTTGCCGGTTACTTGCCTGCTCCGTGGCCAAGCCTCCCCACGCAGGCCTTGAACGCCGCAGTCCGTTCAGCGTCGTTTTCTTCGTTTTTTGGCCCGACCGTGGTGTCCACTTCCTTCAGGCATTGGCTCCAGGCCTGCTCCACAGAAACCTTGGCCTGCGCGTTGGCGATGTCAGCCCGCATGAAGAGTGAAAGGAAGGCGATGGCGACTGCGATCACAAGAACAGATTTCATGACGTCCTCCTGAATGCCGGGGTATTCGCTGCGCATATCATGGCGACGCCGCTTCAACGATCCAGTTGGACCTTGGGCGTACCCGGCCGGTTCGATGGCCGTGTCCCTGATGCGCCGGTCACCGGGTTCGAGCCGGACAAGGCGCGGTTGGAACGGGTGCACGGACACCGACGCCGTCCATCGCAGCGGGGCGGGGCGACAACTCCCGGCAGGTCGTGACGCTCGGACAGATGACAATACCTAGCGTTTTGCCATCGCGTTCTTGATGGCGCCGACGATCGCGGTGAGGATCGCGCCGGCTGCGCCGCCCCCCACCAGCTGGCCGACGATCGCGCCGATGTCCAGGTTTCCCGAGGCAAGGGCGGGCATGACCTGCGCCAGAAGCTGGCCGCCGACGCCGCCGCCGATGGCCCCTGTGATCATATTGCCGGCCGGTCCGAGGCTGATGTTCTTTGCCGCGGAGCCGACGGCCTGGCCGCCGATGGCGCCGGCGACAATCTGGATGATGAGCGGGATCAGCGATGACATGGACAGTCCTCTCTGTGGCTTTACGGGGTGCCCGGTCAGAACGTCATCCGAACGGTGGTTATTTGGAGCGGTCGTCGATCACGGCTGACGGGCCGTTGCTCTGGATCGATGCGATGGCGTTCAGAGCGCTGGTTTTCGACGAGTAGCCCTCTGTCGTGAACATCGTCTCGCCATTGGGTGCCTTGAACCGGACCCGGAATTCTCCTTTCTGATCCCTGGAGATCTCAAACCGGTAGGCCATGTGCCGGTCCTCCCGCTGTCGCGACTGCCGTCCAGCCGCGTCATGGATGCTTCGTCGCCGGGGCGGAGGCTGGGCAAAAACGATGGCGCCCGCCCGCTCCACCTCGAGGCGCGGGGTTCAAATTCAGGCTCTCGAGTTGAAGTGTCCGGCAGGGCGGGAATCGGGTCGAGTTGGACCTTGGGCCAATGCGGTCCTGTCGGTCCCCAACCGTCTCACGACGGGCAATCCGCGGAATCCGTGCAGGGCCATGCGCCTAGCCCGGGTTCCCATCCATGCTAAGCTTGGGCCAAGCATGGAGGTTCGTCGCGACGGTGGTCCGTAACGCACAAACGGATGACGCTCGCGCTGCGAGATTGTCGATGGTCAGGATCGCGCGGTGCGCATGGACGCCCCGGAGGACGCACCCGGTTGTCCTGAGCCTGGCGCTCGTCATCTGTTCCATGAGCGCCGTTCTCGGGCCGCTCCCGGCGAGTGCCGAGCCGTTGCCGCGCTCGGTGCTGTTCATCGACGAGCTTACGCCCATTCATCCCTGGTTCACCGATCTGAGCAAGGCGTTCACAAGGACGCTGAGCCGGGAATCGTCGAACAGTATCTACGTCTACGTGGAAACGTTGGGACTCGCCGCGTTCGATGACGAGGCCTATTACTCCCAGATCAGGGATCATTTCCGGCAAAAGTATCGCAACAAGCCCATCGGGGTGATCGTTGCGCACGCCTCGCTGGCGCTTCCGTACGCATTGAGTCTGCGCGACGACCTCTGGCCGCAAGCGCCCGTGATCTTCACCGGCGTGCACGAGCGGACAGCCGCCCGGATGAGACTGCCGGACAACGTGACCGGAGTCACGTTCCGGCTTCGTCTGGAAGACATGGCGGACATGGCGAGACGACTTATTCCGGATCTGAGGTACCTCGCGCTCGTGGGCGACCGGCTGGGCTCAAACAACTGGTGGAGACATTATGGCGAGGATCGCGCCGCCGTTGAATCCAGGGTTGCCGTCATCGACCTCACGGGCCTGCCGATGGCCGAGCTGAAAGAGCGAGTCTCCCGGTTGCCACAGGATTCCGCGATCGCCTTTGTGGGTCTCACTATCGATGGAGCCGGTGCGAGATACGTGCCGCGTGACGCTGCCGAGGTGATTGCAAAGGCGGCAAACCGCCCGATGTTTGTTGATGCGGAAACCTTTGTCGGGGCTGGTGCCATCGGCGGTCTGGTCGTTACGCCCGCCGGAATTGGAGAAGAGGCGGCGCGCCGCACATGGCGCATTCTTGATGGTGCAAGCCCGTCGAGTTTTCCGATCACGGATGCGGGGACGTCACGGCCGATCTTCGACTGGCGAGAACTTCAACGTTTCGGCATCAGCGAAGCCCGCCTGCCTCCGGGCAGCGTCCTGCGGTTTCGGGATCAGACGATCTGGGAACGTTATCGATGGCAGATCCTGCTCACCGGGGCGGTATTGGCAATCCAGGCGTTTCTCATCATCGTGCTGCTGCACGAGCGGCGCCGTCGCGCGATCGCCGAGGTCGAGGTGCGCCATCAGATGTCCGAACTCGCGGTCATCAACCGCAGGGCCGTTGCCGGGCAATTGTCGGCTTCGATCGCCCACGAGATCAATCAGCCCCTCGCAGCCATCGTCTCGAGCGGCAGTGCGGCCCTGCGATGGCTCAATCTGAAAACGCCTGACCTCGAAGAGGTGCGGACGTCCCTTCAAAGGATCATCAGCGATGGTCACCGCGCGGCCAAGGTCGTCGAAACCGTCCGGGCGATGTTCAAGAAGGACGACCAGAACAGGACCTTTGTGGACGTCAACGATCTCGTCGACGAGGTTCTCGATCTCCTCAGGATCGACCTGATCAAGCACCAGGTGACGGTCCGAAAGGTCGAAACTCCCGGGCTCCCGCGTGTGCGCGTTGATCGTGTCCAGTTGCAGCAGGTCGCCATCAACCTGGTCCGAAACGCCATAGATGCGATGAGCACAATTGCGGCCCGTCCGCGCATCCTGCGTGTCAGGACCGAGCGCAACGAGGACGGCGCGGTGCTCATCTCGGTCGAGGACTCCGGCGAAGGAATAGATCCGGGTGACGCGGACAAGATCTTTACGCCATTCTTCACGACCAAGCCGCAGGGCATGGGCATGGGCCTGTCGATCTGCCGTTCGATCGTGGAGGCCCATGGCGGGCACCTGACGGCCCGCCCGGGCCGGTCGCGGGGGGCGGTGTTCGAGATTGCCTTGCCCGCAAACGCTGCCGGAGGAGGATCAGGGAATGGCTGAGGACGACTCCGACACCCAGCGGACAGTGTTTGTGATCGATGACGACGAGTCGCTGCGCGACTCACTATCGAGTCTATTCCGGTCGGTCGGACTGAAGGTCAGGACGTTTGCATCGACAGCCGAGTTTCTCCAGGACGAACAGCCGACGGATGGCCCCTCGTGTCTGGTGCTTGACGTCCGGCTTCCGGGGGTCAGCGGCCTCGAGTTCCAGACCGAACTTGCGAAAACGAACAATCAGATTCCGATCATCTTCATGACCGGTCATGGCGATATCCCGATGACCGTGCGAGCGATGAAGGCGGGGGCCATGGAGTTCCTGACCAAGCCGTTTCGCGACCAGGACATGCTTGATGCCGTTCAGCTCGGCCTCGAGCGGGATCGCCAAAGGCGCGATGCGGAGGGGTCCGTTGCCGACCTCAAATCGAATTTCGAATCGTTAACTCCCCGTGAACGGGAAATCATGGGCCTGGTAACGGAGGGCCTGATGAACAAGCAGATCGCGGGCAAGATCGGGCTCAGCGAAATCACCGTCAAGGTTCACCGCGGAAACGTCATGCGAAAGATGGGTGCGAAGTCGCTGGCGGACCTCGTGCGAATGGCCGAGATGCTCGGGCTGCGCGGCCCGACTGGTTAATGCACAACTATACGTGAGTATAGTTTCGTCCCGCTTCCAGATAGCCAATTCTTCCGCCCATACAATGGCTGGTTGCGGCGCAATGCCGTATTTATTTTGTCATAAAGGACTCTCACTTGATGAAGGCGCCCGTGATCTCCATTGTTGACGACGACGAATCCGTTCGTGAAGCCACGAAAAGCCTGGTCCGCTCGCTGGGCTACCATGCCGTGACATTCGGCTCTGCCGAGGAATTTCTCGGCTCCGACCGTATGTACGACACCACCTGTCTCATCGCGGACGTGCAAATGCCGGGCATGAGCGGTGTTGACCTGCAGGCCCGGTTGATCGCGTCCGGCCACCGGACGCCGATCATCTTCATTACCGCCTTTCCGGAAGATCGGATTTGCGCGCGTGCCATGACGGCCGGCGCTTATGGCTTCCTCAGCAAGCCGTACAAGGACGATCAGCTGATCGAATGTCTGGACAAGGCGCTCAAGGATGGCGAAGCGGACGGCGCATCGGAAGTCAACTGACGTCCTGACATTGAGGAAACGATACCAGGGGCCCCGATTCCCGGAGGCGCGGTACATGCGCGTCGCAACCACAAACACTGTCGGTACACCTCGGTATAGGTTCCCCCTTCCATCCGATACGCAGCGTTTACCAACGTACAATGGTGATCGTGCGCACATGAAACCTAACCTTCCGCCGAAGGACAAGGCTTGGAACGGGGAGGTATGCGATGGACCGGTCGCCCGTCATCCCGGGCATCATGGCCGTCGTGATGGTCATCGGAGCCGCATTGTTTCTCGCGGTGCTCTGGAACGATGCGCTGGTTGGTGCGACACGCGTGGCCGCTTATGGTGGCGATCTCAAGTCGCTGTCCGCCGAACCGTCGTGCAGCGGTCGCGTCTGGCCTTACTACAGTACGGAATGTCTGCGCGACTTGCGTCAGCCGGACGGTCGTGCGCGACCTGTTCGTATCCTGGCGTCAGAATCATCCGATCGTCACATCGTGGACATAAGGTGACGCGTCAGTCCCTGGATTCACCACCTTAAATACGAAGCGACGAAACGGGAGCGGGGTGTGTCGAGTTATTTGCGGTTCGTCAGTCGGCGTGTTTCGGCGATCACGTCCTTTCTGTTTGCCAAAGCCTTTTCCGAGTTCGTGACTCCGGGATAGGCACCCATGGCACGAATCATTGGATCGGACATTCCGATGGCGAACAGCGCCCCGGCGCTGTCCGCCGAGGAAGTGCAACTGGCACACGATGCCTGGTTCGAGCATTCCGACGATTGCCTGTTCGTTATTGGTGTCGATTCCGGCGGCGAATTTACCTTTGAGGCCGTGAACCCCGCCTACGAGCGCAGAACAGGTTTACGCAGGGCCGACGTCGAAGGCAGATCGCCGCACGACGCGTTTCCGACCCGTCTGGCCGATGCCGTCACAGCGCAATACCGCCGGTGTATCAGGGCCGGCGGGCCTATCCGCTACGAGATCTCTCTCGAGTTTCCGGTCGGCCCGCGCCACTGGCAATCCGTACTGACGCCGGTTCACAATCGACAAGGCGAAATCTGCCGGATTATCGGAAGTTCACGCGATCGGACGGCCGAGGTAGAGGCGCAGGAACTGGCCAGGACCAGCCAGGGGCTTCTGCAGGGCGTCATCGAGGCGGCGCCGGACATCATCTATCTTGTCGATCTGGTTGATGGGCGCGTTACCGTTGTCGGCGGTCCCGTCCGGCTGGTTCTGGGCTATCCCGAAACCG
>CAZUDR010000113.1:0-8812 GCA_964618715.1 uncultured Undibacter sp.
TGCCGCCGATGACGTTGATGAAGACAACCAGCAAACCGGCGATGGCATCGCCGCGCACGAACTTGGAGGCGCCGTCCATGGCGCCAAAGAAGCCGCCTTCGTCCTCCAGCTCCTGACGCCGGCGGCGTGCCTCCTTCTCGTCGATCAGCCCGGCCGAGAGATCGGCGTCGATCGCCATCTGCTTGCCGGGCATGGCATCGAGGTGGAAGCGGGCAGCGACTTCGGCGATGCGCCCGGAGCCCTTGGTGATGACCACGAAATTCACGATCACCAGAATCGCGAAGACGATGATGCCGATGACGAAGTTGCCGCTCATGACGAAGTTGCCGAACGCCTGAATGACGTGGCCAGCGGCATCGGTGCCGGTGTGTCCGTTCGACAGGATCAGCCGCGTGGAGGCGAGGTTGAGCGCCAGCCGCAGCATGGTCGCGATCAGCAGCACGGTGGGGAAGGCGGAGAACTCGAGCGGCCCGTGGATGAACAGCGCCGTCATCAGGATCAGCACCGAAAAGATGATCGAGATGGCCAGCGAGAAGTCGAGCAGCAGCGGCGGCAGCGGCAGGATCAGCACCACCAGGATCGTGAGCACGCCGACCGCAAGCGCGATGTCGCCGCGCCGCATGAATGCCCCGAGGTCGCCGAGACCGGGGAGGGTGATGCCGCTGATCGCGCTGGTAGCGGAAGGTGGTGCGGCGGACGTGTCGCTCATGCCTGGCGTTGTGCCGGTGCGTTAGGAAGGCAACTGGGCACCGCCGGACTTGCCGCAACGGTACCGACGTGACGAAATCGGTTAGGGAATACCCCTCAGCCCGGCAAACTTTGCCCAGTTTATGGTTAGCGGTAGGTTAATAGGGGCCGGGTTCGGCCCTCGGGATCCCGGCAATTCGCCGATTTTCGGAGCGGTGTGCCTAAATAGACCCGATCGGCCAGGGCAGGTCGACAAACCGGTGCTGCAACCACCCCCAGGGGAGATCGAGCGTCATCAGCCAGGACAGGAACATCAGCATGGCATCCGCCATGGCGGTGAGGGTGATGGTCCGCAACCACGTCGCTTTCGCTTCGATCCTGAGGAACGAGACGAAGAAGGCGTTCAGCGCGATAAAGAATCCCGTCACCGCCGTCAGCAGCACCAGTCCGATCAGCCACAACAGGTAATGCCAGACGCCTATCGCGGGCCGCTCGACCGGGTCGATCCCGGGCCGCTCCTCGTCGTAGTTGAATGTGCTCTTGCCACCGCGGCTCTGCCATATCCCGTAAAGGACGGCGAGGCTGACGACCAGCATGATCGTGCCGACACTCATCGGGAAGACGGCACCCAGAAAATTGCGCTGGGCGGAGTCGTAGATGGCATACAGGAAAACGATGCTCGCGAAGCCGGCAAACATCAGCTGCGGGGTCAGGTTGGCGGCATGCACGTCCGGCAGTTGCTCCATCGACTCGAACTGCGGCTTGTTGCGCGCGCCAAGTATGGCTGAAATGACCGTGATGGCGCCGATGACGATGACGCCGGGCCGCGCCAGGATTCCCCACCCGTAGAACTGGATGGCCTGATAAAGGTAGGTTTCGATCTGGTCGGCCAGAACAAAGCCGATCAGCAGCGCCGGCCGCGACCAGCCGAAACGCTTCATGCCGACTCCCAGCAGTCCGATCACGATGAGAAATACGAAGTCCATCAGGTCGCGGCTGGACTGGAATGCCGCAAAGGAAATCACCATCAGCATGAACGGTGCGAGCAACAGGTAGCGGATGGTCGTCAGGTGGGCGATGGCGGGGGAGAGCAGCAGGCACAGGCCGGCGCCGACGACGTTCGCGAGCGCCAGCGTCCAGACGATAGTGTAGGTGATCGGCAGGTCGCTGGTCAGCAGGCGCGGGCCCGGCTCGAGGCCAATCAGGATCAGCCCGCCGATGAACACGGCCATCGAGCCGCTGCCGGGAATGCCGAACAGCAGCGTCGGAATGAGCCCGCCGCCTTCCTTCGCGTTGTTGGCGGACTCGGGCGCCAGCACGCCGCGAATGTCGCCGGTGCCGAATTTCGACTTGTCCTTCGACATCTGGACGACGTGGCCGTACGCAATCCAGTCGACGACCGATCCGCCGAGTCCGGGGATGGCGCCGACCATGGTGCCGATGCCGGCACACCGCAGGCAGAGCCAGCGGTAGTGGATCATGTCCTTCAGCCCGTGCAGCCAGCCTTTGCCCAGCGCCGCGCCTTCGGCGATGCTGCCCGACCTGCGCAGCAGGTCGACCACTTCCGGCAGGGCGAAGATGCCAAGACCGATGACAACCAGCGGGATGCCGTCGTCCAGATAATTGATGTCCAGCGTCATGCGCCATTCGCCGGTGGCCGGCGCTCCGCCGATGGAGCCGATCACCAGTCCCAGACCGCACGACGCGATGCCTTTCCAGAGATTCCTGCCGGACAGCACGCCGACCATGGAAATGCCGAGCACGGCCAGCATCAACAGTTCCGCGGAGGTGAAAAACAGGATCACCGGTTTGGCGACGATGACGAAGAAGGTCAGGATGACGGCGCCGAACAGGCCGCCAAACAGCGAGGCGGAGAAGGCCGCGCCCAGCGCCCGCGCCGCTTCTCCCTTCTTTGCCAGCGGAAAGCCGTCCAGCACCGTCGCCTGCGAAGCGGTCGATCCGGGAATGCCCATCAGGACGGACGTGAAGGTATCGGACGTGGGAATGACCGCGAGCAGACCGACAAGCATGGCCAGCGCGGAAACCGGGTCCATGCCGTAGATAAACGGAATCAGCAGGGAGAGGCCGACAATGCCGCCCAGGCCCGGAAAAATGCCGACGACCAAACCGAGGAGAACACCGATCACCATGAACGACAGGTGATGGATCGTGAACAGAATGGAGAAGGCTTCGGCGAGCGCGCCAAAAATGGGACGGCCCCTTCAGTAAAACGGGAAAAAAGGGCGGCGGTATCCCGCCGCCGCCCGCAATCGCAAGCCTAGAATACGACGTTATATTTTTTCGTCAGCCATTCGCGGACCCACTCCTTCGCGGCCGGCGGGACGTTGATCGCGGCCTTGAACCGGGTTTCCGCGGCCTTGCCGGTGACCTGCGGATAGGTGCCGATCATCTTGTCCTTGTTCGCTTCGTATTCGGGATCGGCGAACATCCTGGTAATGGCATCCTGGTATGTCTTGACGACGTCCTCGGGCGTTTCCTTCGGCACGACGACGAACTTCTGCGCCGGGAAACCGGCAACGAAAAACGCCTTCCAGGCGTCGAAGGCGGCTCCCGACGGCTTCTTGCCCTTCACCTGTTCATAGACTTCCGCGAAATGCGGCAGGTCGGGGAAGGTCGGGTCTCGGACCAGATTGCCGTCGTCGTCCAGCGCACCCCAGGTCATGATCGGAATGGCCGTGCCTTCCTTGACCAGCGGGGTGACCTGCGACAGGTAGGCGGCAGACGTCTGGTAATCGATCTTCAGTTCGCCGGTCATGAAGGCCTTGCGCGCGGGGCCGCGGCCTTTCATGCCGAACACGGCATCGACGTTCATGCCGAGCAATTCGAAGGCAAGCAGCGGCACCAGATCAAGCGAGGTGGCGCCCTGCGAACCGTATTTCAGCGGAGGATTCTTCTTCACCAGTTCCGCGGCGGTTTTCACGCCGAGTGGAGGACTGATGTAGACGACGCCCCCCGTGGCGTAGGCCAGCAGCGGCCGCCACTTGGTGTAATCGTATTCGACGCGCTTGTCGCCGAGCAGGTAGGGGAACTGGGTCGATCCCGACGTGCCCAGCAGTTCCAGACCGGTGGCCTTTGCCCGCGACGCATAGAGGTTGGCCCCCTTGGTGGAGCCGCCGCCCGGAACGAATTTCAGCTGGATCGTCGCGCCAAGCTGTTTTTCCAGAAGCGGGGCAATGAACCGCGCCCAGCGTCCGGACCCGCCACCCTCCGAGAACGGGATCGTCCACGAGATCGTTTCGCCCTTCAGGTCGGCTGCTTTTACACCTGATGTCGAAAACCAAAGACCGGCCGCCGCAATGGCCAGACCGCAGATCGACCATTTCAATGCGTTTCCCATCGAGCGTCCTCCCACTCTTCATCGTTTGCAGACACGACGAATTCTTGTATGCGCGATTATGAAAAAGCCTATCGTAATGTCGCAAAGCGATCCAGTGGCCAGCGACGGCGGCCTCCTCCCGCGGGGGAACGGGAGGAGGCCACCCGGCGCTTCTGCGGCGCCGCCTTGCCGGTGAGGGGGATCAGCCCGGCAGCAGCACGGTATCGATGACGTGAATGACGCCGTTCGACTGGCGCACATTGGCGATGGTGACGGTGGCTTCGCGGCCCTTGCCGTCGACCAGCACGATCTTGTCGCCCTTCATCCTGGCGGTGAAGGTGCAGCCGCCGACGGTCTTCACCGGATGTTCGCCGCCGTCGTCCTTGATCATCCTGGCGATGGCGGAGGACATCGCATTGGCTGCCACCACGTGGCAGGTCAGGACCTTGGTGAGCTGATCCTTGTTTTCGGGCTTGAGCAGGGTCTCGACCGTGCCTTTGGGAAGAGCCGCAAAAGCCTTGTTGGTCGGCGCGAACACGGTGAAGGGGCCCTTCGACGACAGCGTGTCGACCAGGCCGGCAGCCTTTACGGCGGCGACCAGCGTGGTGTGGTCCTTCGAATTGACGGCATTCTGCACGATGTTCTTCGACGGATACATCGCCGCACCGCCGACCATCGGGTTGTCGGCAGCGAAGCCCGGTGCGTTGACAGCGCCGAATGCGAGTGCCAGCGCGGCGGCGCCGGCCAGCGCGATCCTGTGAATCGGTTTCATGATGAACTCCCGTTGCTCTGTTTGCTCGTCTCCATGGTGGAGACGTCGGGAGCTACGGAGTACGCAGGCCCGCGGATGCGAGTATGCGTTCACAGAGTCGTGAGCTTGCCACTGCCGATGACCGGACCGGTTGGTTGGCCGGTGGGTGACCCGCCGGGTGGCTCAAGCGACACGGCGAGTGTGGCATTGCTCGTGGTCTGCGCAATCAGATCCGCAGGGATAGTAATTGTGACGCCGCGGTCCGCGCTCAACAGGCCGAGGGAACGGGGCTTGCCACCGGATGGCACCAGCCAGAGTTCCGGCACGCGGGTGGCGTCAGCCGCAAAAGACGCAGGCACCACGGCAATGGTGCCACGGCGCACGTCGACAGCGGCGACGAAATGCTGGCGGCCATCGCTTCCGATTGCGGCGACCAGCGGCGGAGCAGGCGACAGTGTGCCGAGATAGACAAGCGCCGCCAGGCAGGCAGCGGCGAGGGCGCCGCCCGCAAGCGCCAATCCGCGCCAGAAGGCCAGGCTTTGCCACAGGCCGCCGCGTGCCGCGGCTTGCGGCGGAAGTTGCGCGGCAATGTTGTCCCAGACACGGGGCGGCGGTGCCACTTCGTCGATCTCCGCCGCCCAGGGCGCGAGACGCTCTTCCCACGCGATGACCATCGCGTCGAAGGCAGGCTCACGCAGCCGGCGCTGCTCGGCCTGCGTCCGCTCCGGTCCGCTCAGCACGCCGAGGGCAACTTCGGCAGCGAGCAATTCGTCCGCGGGCACGCCGCTATGGTCGAAGGTGTCGCTCATTGCTCAAGGCAACTCTTCAGCTTGATCATCGCCCGCCGGATCCAGCTTTTCATGGTGCCGAGCGGCACGCGCATGCGGGCCGCCAGCTCCTCATAGGTATTTCCGTCGAAGAAGGCACCGCGCAGTGCGGCACGCTCGTTGTTGGCCAGCGACTCGAGGCACGCGTGAAGACGTGCATTTTCCTGTTCGCTTTGCAGCACGCTTTCGGCAACCGGAGCGTCGTCGCTTACCCCGGCCGCGGCCTCGATCGGCTCAATGCGCCGAACCTGCCGCCCGGCGCGCAGCCGGTCGATGGCGCGGTTGCGCGCGATCGTGATCAGCCAGGTCATCGGGCTCGCCCTGGCCGGGTCGAAAGCCGCCGCCTTGCGCCACACCGTCAAATACACCTCCTGCAGCACGTCCTCGGCCTCGCTGCGTTCGTTCAAGATACGCAAGACCACGCCGAAAAGCTTCGCCGAGGTGAGGCGATAGACGGTCTGCAGCGCGGCGCGGTCGCCATCCGGGATGCGCGCAAGTGACGCCGCGATCAGGCTCCGGTTGGCGTCGAGGTTCATCAGCCCTGCATTCTTGCCGCGGCGTGCCCAATTGAAACGTCGCCGGCCGGCGTCGGATACGCGGCCGTCGCAGCGGCGAAGTCTAGGGCCGGGCTCCGGACCCGACAATCGCGGTGGAACTGTCGGCAGTCGACGTATACGTGATCAGATGTGTCTCGCCGCAGGAGGGGCAACGCGTGCGCGCCCGCGGCCGGGCAAGTCGCGCCAGTGTCTCGTCGTCGGTTACGACAACATAGCTGTGCGTGACGGGACAACGATAACGCAGCGCGCCGTGAGCGCATGGCGTTGCCGTTGTCCAGCGCAGCAGGGTGGCGATGTGCGAATAGGCGGAGGTGTGAATGGTCCCCCAGGTCATGTCAGGCGCTCGCATCCGGTACTCTTTTTGCACTGCAGCAATAATGGGCAGGGACCCCGATTGGTTCCCCGGCCGCGCCTTTAATGCAGGGAATCCGGAATCTGGTGACGTCCGTCGGGTCCTAGCGGCAGTGGCACGACGTCCACAACCGCGCCGGGATCGAGATCGCCGTACAAATGGGGAAACAGGGCGCCGCCGCGCGAGGGCTCCCATTTAAGGGCATCGCCGAGCCGGTCCGCATCGACGCTGACGAGCAGCAGATCGTGCTCACCGGCGAAATGCCGGGCGGCCGTCCCGGCAACCTGCCCGGCCGTCGAGAAATGGATGAAGCCGTCGCGCCTGTCGTCTACGGAGCCGCGGAAGACGCCCTGCCGTTCCGCTTCGCGCCAGAGGGCGGCCGGGCAGATCTTGTACACGAGAGGCATGTCGGCGCTCGAGCTATGTAGTTGGGATACCAACGATTATCGCGCACGTCGTTCGCGCATGGCGGGATGCGCAGAACAAGGTTGATTTTACACTTCTTGTATGCAAATCCCCCGCCAAATCCTTCATGGAGTCGATATGCCGAAGACTGAAGAGTATCTCATAGAGGCCGCCGATCGCTGCACGCGGCTTGCCCGCGAAGGGCGCGGGCTGATCGAGCAGCTCGAAGCCATCAGCAGCGAATTGATGGCGAAAGCAGTCGAGCTCGATACCACGCGCGACAAGAATAGGGAACGCGACGCCTCTTCCTGACTGCGTCGTTGCGTTGTTGGAATGCGAAAAGCCCGGCTGTATTGCCGGGCTTTATTCTTTTCATGTATCCGATTTACGCTGCGCCGCGCATTTCGCCACCGCCATTGGCCGGCGGGATCGGGGCGCCGTCGGCCGAATATTCATTGAGCTTGTTGCGCAGCGTGCGAATTGAAATGCCGAGAATGTTGGCAGCGTGCGTGCGGTTGCCGAGACAGTGCTTGAGCGTCTCCAGGATGAGATCGCGCTCGACCTCCGCGACCGTGCGGCCGACCATGTGACGGGTGAGCTGCTCGGCCGTCGCGGCGGCCTGGGCCGCCGCGACGTCGGGCGATGAGCCGAGCCGTCCACCGTCCGGCGACAGGATGCCGTCGACTCCGATTTCCGGGCCGCTGGACAGCAGCACCGCGCGGTGCAGCGTGTTTTCCAGCTCCCGCACATTGCCCGGCCAGCGATGCACATTGAGCGTGCGGCGCGCTTCGGCCGACAGCGGGCGCACCGGCATGCCATTGGCATCGGAATACTTCTTGATGAAGTACTGCGCCAGCTCGCCGATGTCGGCCGGCCGCTCCCGCAGCGGCGGAATCTTCAGGTTGACCACGTTCAGGCGGAACAGAAGGTCCTCACGGAATTTGCCTTCGCGCACCGCCTCGGTGAGGTTGCGGTTGGATGTGGCAATGATGCGGATATCCACCGGGACCGGCCGGTTGCCGCCGACGCGGTCGATCACGCGTTCCTGGATGGCGCGCAGCAGCTTGGCCTGCAGCCGCGCGTCCATCTCGGAAATTTCGTCGAGCAGCAGCGTGCCGCCGTTCGCCTCCTCGAACTTGCCGATGCGCCGGCCGAGCGCGCCGGTGAAGGCGCCTTTCTCGTGACCGAACAGTTCCGATTCCAGCAGGTTCTCCGGAATCGCCGCGCAGTTCACCGAAATGAACGGCTTTTTGGCGCGCTGCGAGCGCGCGTGCAGATAGCGGGCCAGCACCTCCTTGCCGGTGCCGCTTTCACCGGTGATCAGCACCGAGGCGTCAGCGCCGGCGATCTGCTGGGCGAGCCTGATCACCTTCGCCATGGCGTCGTCGCGGTAGATCAGCTCGCGTGAATCGTCGGCGACGGCCGCGAGCACGGCCGCGATCAGATCCGGGTCCGGCGGCAGCGGGATGTACTCCTTGGCGCCGGCATGAATGGCGGCGACCGCGGCGCGCGCGTCATTCGAGACGCCGCAGGCGGCGATCGGCACGTGGATGCGCTCGGCGTCGAGGCGCGCGATCAGATCGCGAATGTCGAGGCTGACGTCCACCAGCAGCAGGTCGGCGCCGCGGCCTGAGCGCAGCACGGCGAGCGCCTGTTCATTGGTTTCGGCGTGGGTAACGCTGGCCCCCTTGTCCATCGCCAGTTTCGTGGCGCTGGTCAGTTGGCCTCCGAGCGTGCCGACGATCAGGAGTCGCATGGCTTCATTCCCCAGTTGGGCATACGGGCATGTTAGTTGCGTTCGGCCTTGATGATTTCGGTCATGGTCACGCCGAGTTTTTCCTCGACCAGCACCACCTCGCCGCGCGCGACCAGCCGGTTGTTGACGTAGATGTCGAT
>CAZUDR010000114.1:0-417 GCA_964618715.1 uncultured Undibacter sp.
ATCATCACCGCGCCGGCGCCGTCGGGCATGGCGTCGACGATCTTCTTGGCGAAGGCGACTTCGCCAGGGTCGGGCGAGTAGACCTTCTTGGCGATGGCGATCTGCGAGGGATGCAGCGACCACGCGCCGACGCAGCCCATAAGGAAGGCGTTGCGGAACTGCGCCTCGCAGGCGGCCGGGTCGGAGAAATCACCGAACGGTCCGTAGAATGGCTTGATGCCCGCGGCGGCGCAGGCGTCGACCATTCTGGCGATCGTGTAGTGCCAGAGATCCTGCTGGAAGGCGGCGCGCGGGCCGTCGCCACCGATCTCGGGTTTACCCGGGATCGGTTCTTTCGCGTGCGGTGCGTCCGCAAGCACCTTGTAGTCGGGGTGGCCGCCGCCGACGCGGGTCGTTTTCATCGCGCGCGAGGCGGCG
>CAZUDR010000114.1:427-8753 GCA_964618715.1 uncultured Undibacter sp.
AGATCCGCGGGGCCGAGACTCATGCCGTGCATGCGCGGCGACGCGGTGGCGATTGCCTCGACATTGTTGACGCCCTGCGCGGTCTCCAGAATGGCGTGAACGAGGATGGGCTTTCCGATCCCGTGCCGCGCCTCCAGCTGCGCGAGCAACTGGTCGAGGTAATGAATGTCCCAGGGGCCGTCGACCTTGGGCAGCATGATGACGTCGAGCCTGTCGCCGACAGCGCCGACAATCTCGACAACGTCGTCAAGCGCCCAGGGCGAATTGAGCGCATTGATGAGCGTCCACAGGCCGGTCGATCCGTAATCGGTCGCCCTGGCCATTTCGATAAAGCCCGCCCTCGCCGCCTGCTTGGCATCGACGGGGATGGCGTCCTCAAGATTGCCCAGCACCACGTCGACCTGACGGGCGAGTTCGGGCACCTTGGCGCGCACCTTTTCCACGTGCGGTGGCACAAAATGGATCATGCGCTCCAGCCGCACCGGCAGTTCGCGCACCGGAGCAGGGGCACCGATGGCGAGGGGAGCGAAGAATTGACGCGGAAGCTTCATCGTTCGGGACCTTCCGAAGGGCCGGACTGCCGTTTAGAGGAATGCAAAGGCCGCGCCAAGTGGCCGTTCCGTTGCGTCAAAGGCGGCCTGCGGCTGCCCCGCTAGAGCGCCTCGCCGCGCATCAGCCGCGGTTCGCCGCCGCCCGGCGCGACACCTTCCCGCATCATGGCCCGGCGCAGCGGGCCGATGTGGTCGAGGAGATAAAGCCCGAGGCCACGGGCGCCCTGCACGGGAAGGAAATCGCTGAGCAGCGAGCGGTTGAGCAGGTCGACGGCCATCGTGCGGCTGGCGATGTCGGAACGGCGCATCCTGTCGTAGCGGACCAGCAGGTTGATGCCGCCGGGATCGCGGCCGTCGCGACAGGCGGCCGCGGCGATTTCGCCAATGGCGGCGGCGTCGCGCAGCCCGAGATTGAGGCCCTGCGCGCCGATCGGGGGGATCGCATGTGCGGCCTCGCCGGCCAGCACGATGCGGCGAGCGGCAAAGCGGGACGCACTGCAGCTGGCGAGCGGAAATCGACCGCGACCAGGCTCGACCGTCACCTTGCCGAGAATGGAATGGGCGGCACGTTCGATCTCCAGGGAAAGCTCGTCGTCGTCGAGCAGGTCCAGGTCGTCCGCATCCAGCGGGTCGAGCACCCACACAAGACTGGAGCGGTTGCCCGGCAGTGGCACCAGTGTGAACGGTCCGCTCGGGGTGTGGAACTCGGTGGACGTGTCGCGGTGCGGCCGGCTGTGCTGCAGGCAGACGGTGACCGCGACCTGCGGATACTGCCGCTCTTTCATGCTGACGCCGGCGGCGTCGCGGCAAAGCGAACGGCGGCCGTCTGCGCCGACCACCAGCTGCGCCTGCAAATGTTCGCCGCCTGCCAGCGTCACTGAAACCGATCTCTCGCCGGGGACAATCTCCACCGCCTTGTCCTCGACAATGCACAGCGCAGGCAATGTCCGGGCGTGGGTCAGCAGAGCCGACACCAGATACCGGTTCTCGATATTGAAGCCGAAAGCGTCGAGACCGATTTCGGATGCGCTGAAGCTCACCTCCGGCGCACGCCACAGCCGGCCGGTGTCGTCGACCAGCCGCATCACGCGCAGGGGTGCCGCGTGCGCCGCGCAGCGTTCCCAGACTCCAAGCGTTTCAAGCGCGGTAACGGATCCCGCGAGCAGGGCGGTGGTCCGGTTGTCGCCTGCTTCCGGCTGTCGCCCCACCAGCACCGTTGCGATGCCAGCGGAGGCGAGCGCAATTGCCGCGGTCAGCCCGGCGGGGCCGCCTCCGACCACGGCCACTGCCGGTCCGTTATTGCCGCCGTTACTGTTATGCATCAATGTCTTCGTACCGGTTCTTCATTGGTCGCAGGAACACGCGCGAACTGGATACCGCCGGGCCGTCCGATACGCTATGCACGAACGCCCGAAAATCCAAAACGGCTGAATGACCGAAATCCTCGAAAAAGGCCCGAGCCGCGTTTCTGCCACTCGCTTCGGCCCTGTTTGGCGGCTGGCCGGCCATGCGGGCGCGAGAGTGCGGCGCGCCGGGGGCAGCAGTTAGGTGGCGCGTTTCGATCAGGTCCGGGCCTTTGCCATCCACGTGCTCACGGCGAGCGGCGTGGCGTTTGGACTGCTCGCCCTGATCCTGGCAACCGGCGGCCACTGGGCGGCAATGTTTTTTGTGCTCGGCATGGCGCTTCTTGTCGATGGTATCGACGGGCCGCTGGCACGGCTCTTCAACGTCAAGGAGACGCTGCCGCGCTGGTCGGGCGACGTGCTCGACGTGGTGGTCGACTTCGTCACCTACGTCTTCGTCCCGGCCTATGCCATCGCCGCCAGCGGGCTGCTGCCGGAGGCCACCGCGATTCCCGCTGGCGTGATTGTCTGCATTACCGGCGCTCTCTATTTCGCCGACCGCAACATGAAGACGGATGACAACTATTTTCGCGGTTTTCCGGCTGTCTGGAATCTGGCGGCGTTCTATCTCTATCTGCTGCAGCCGCCGCCCTGGATCGCGGCTGCCGGTGTCGGGGTGCTGGCGGCGCTGACCTTTGTCCCGCTCAGGTTCCTGCATCCGCTGCGCGTCAGGCGGCTGCGCCTGCTCAATGTGGTACTGCTCGTCGCCTGGGCGATGCTGGCCTTCATCGCCGTTGTCACCAATCTGCAGCCGGGACCGGTCGTGACCATTCCCCTGTCTGCGATCGCGGTCTATTTCTTTCTCGCCGGCTTGCTGCGCAATCCGGCCGAAACACCGGAGCGTTAATTCATGCCAGTCCTTCTCATTGCCGGCGGCAGCCGCGGTATCGGCGCCGCGACCGCAATGCTCGCCGGCGCGTGCGGCTACGACGTTGCCGTGAACTACAGGAGCAACGCCGGGGCGGCCAACAAGGTCGTCGACGCGGTCAAGAAAACGGGCCGCAAGGCCGTGGCGCTGGCCGGCGACATGGCGCGCGAGGCCGATATCGAGCGGGTGTTCGAGGAAGCGACGCGCGACCTCGGACCCGTGACCCACTTTGTGCATAGCGCCGGCATCATCGGCGACAACTCCCGTCTCGACGAGGCGAGTGCCGATACCATCGAGGAAGTCCTCGCCGTCGATACCTTCGGCGCGCTGATCTGCCTGCGCGCCTGCGTTCGCCGCATGTCGACCAGACATGGCGGCAAGGGTGGATCGGTGGTGATGGTGTCGTCGATGGCGGCAACGCTGGGCGGCGCCAATGAATGCATCTGGTACGCGGCCGCCAAGGGCGCGGTCGATTCCATGGTGGTCGGCGTCGCGCGCGAAGTGGCCAGGGAAGGCATGCGCGTCAATGCGGTCTCGCCGGGCCTGATCGACACCGAGATCCAGCCGCCGGGCCGGATCGAGCGGCTCAAGCCCATGCTGCCCATGGGCAGGGCGGGCGAGGCGGAGGAGGTGGCGGAAGCCATCCTGTTTCTGCTGTCCGACGGCGCCGCCTACATCAACGGTGCCAATTTGCGGGTATCGGGCGGACGCTAGATGCGCTTTCACTGCACCCGCCTTGTCACCGGCGATTTGCCGCCTATGATCGCCGCCGAAATCCAGCCATCCAGCCATCCAGCTATCCAGGTCATTTTTGAAGGAGTGAAACCATGGTCGCGGCAGTGCGCGTACACAAGACCGGCGGTCCGGAAGTGCTGACCTACGAGGACGCCGATATTCCGGCGCCCGGCCAGGGCCAGATCAAGATGAAGACGCATGCCGCCGGCATCAATTTCATCGACTGCTACTTCCGCAACGGCAGCTATCCCTCGCCGGTCGGTATGCCGTTCATCGCCGGCAACGAGAGTGCAGGCGAAGTCATCGAAGTCGGTCCGGGTGTCACGGAACTCAAGAAGGGCGACCGTATCGCCTACGTCGGGCCGCTGGGCGGCTATGCGGCAGAGCGCATCGTTCCCGCCGACCGGGCCGTCAAGTTGCCGGACAACATCTCCTACGAACAGGCCGCCGGAATGATGCTCAAGGGCATGACGGCGCAATACCTGGTGAACCGCACCTTCAAGGTGGGGAAAGGCACGATCGTGCTGATGCACGCGGCTGCCGGCGGCGTCGGCCTGATCCTCTGCCAGTGGGCGAACCATCTCGGTGCCACCGTGATCGGGACCGTCGGCTCCAGGGAAAAGGCGGAACTCGCCAAGGCAAACGGGTGTCACCACACCATCCTCTACCGCGACGAGGATTTCGTGGCGCGTGTGAAGGAGATCACCAGCGGCAAGCTCTGCGATGTGGTCTATGACGGCGTCGGCAAGGACACCTTCCCCGCCTCGCTCGATTGTCTGCGGCCGCTCGGCATGTTTGTCAGCTTCGGCAGTTCGTCAGGCCAGATCGATGCCTTCAACATCAACATCCTGCAGACCAAGGGATCGTTGTTCGCCACCAGGCCGACGCTCAACCATTACGCCGCCAAGCGCGAGGACCTGGTCGCGTCCGCCAACGACCTGTTCGACAAGGTTGGCTCCGGTGCCGTGAAGATCCCGGTCAACCAGACCTACAAGCTGAAAGACGCCGTCAAGGCGCACAAGGACCTGGAGGGCCGTGGCACGACGGGCGCGTCAATCCTGGTGCCGTAACCACAAGCACGCGGCGCGCCGGTGAGCGATGACATAAAGCCCTGGGGGCGCCTTTCCACCTTCGGCCTCGGCCTGCTCGCCATGCTGGCAGGCCAGGCCGCCGCGCTGACGGCGCTGACCTGGTGGTACGACACCGGCATTGCGCAACTGCCGGATTTTTCCGGCGATGGCGCTGCGGTTTCGCTGATCATCCTGATTTCGACGCCGATCCAGGTCGCGCTGCTCTGGCTGATGGCGCGGCACCCGGGTGGCGATCCCGCTGCCTATCTCGGCCTGACCCTGCCACGGCGTGGCGAGGTGCTGCTCGGCGTCATCACGGTCGTGGCCTTCATCGGGGTGGGCAACCTGGTCAGCTGGCTCGCAGGCCAGAACATAGTCACCACTTTCCAGTCCGACATCTACACCACGGCGGCGGGTGCCGGCTGGCTGCTCGTGCTCTGGCTGGTTGTCGTCGTCGTGACGCCGATCGGCGAGGAGATCCTGTTCCGCGGCTTCCTGTTCCGCGGATGGCACCGCGGCCCGCGTGATGCCTGGGCGGTGATTGCCGCCACCGCGCTGCTGTTCGCCGCGGTGCATGTGCAATACAACCTGTTCGTCATCGCGCAGATTCTCGTATTCGGGCTCCTGCTGGGCTGGTTCCGCTGGGCCACCGGTTCGACCGTGCTGTGCATCCTGCTGCACGCGCTGGTCAATTTCGAAGGCATGCTGGAAACCGCGCTGTCGGCGCCGGGCTAGAGCAGTGCGGCAATGCGGGCGAAGGCGGGATGCTCGGTGATGCCGGCGGGCAGGCGGGGCAGGCCGATGACCGGCACGCCATCGGCAAACCGCGCGATGCTGTGAACCGTATCCTCGAGGTCGACCGGGTTGCGCTCGCTTTCCGACACGACGATGGCGGCAATGGCGAGCCGGCGCTGCGTCAGCACGTTGAGCGCGGTGAGCGTGTGGCTGATGGTGCCGAGATAGCCGCCGACCACGAAGATGAGCGGAATGTTGAGCGCCGTCATCCAGTCGAGCACGGTGCGTTCCGCGTCGATCGGCACCATGATGCCGCCGACACCTTCGATGAACAGGATGCCGTTTCCTGCATCGATCGCCGCGCGGCTGAAATCGATCAGGGCGTCGAAATCGATATTGCGACCCTCGCGCGCGGCGGCGACGTCGGGGGAAACCGGCGCGCGGAAACGCCAGGGGGCCACCCGGCCGATCTCGTCGGCCGACACCGGGCGGCCGAGTGCCTTCAGCAGCACCGCGGGGTCGCTGGTCTCGACCACCGAGGAATCGTACCCGCTCACCACCGGCTTCAGTGCGTCGACGGCGCGATTGTCTTCGCGCAGGGAGCGGATCAGCCCGGCGGTGACGAATGTCTTGCCGATGTCGGTGCCGGTCGACGTGACAAAATACGCGGTCACGCACGTCTCGTCAGAATCTGGTCGCGGACGAGGCCGGCCAGCCGGTCGATCTCGTCGTCGGGATGCTGTGCGGTAAAGGTCAGCCGCAGGCGCGCGGTACCGGCGGGCACCGTCGGCGGGCGGATCGGCGCGGCAAGAAAGCCCTCGTTTTCGAGAATCTGCGAAGCGGCAAGAGCCGCCTGCTCCTCGCCGATCAGCACCGGCACGATCGGGCTCTGTGCTTCGGGCAGGTTCAGCATGCGGGTGAATGTGCGCGCCTTCTTCACAGGCAGCGCGGCGTAGTCCGGCTCGCGCTCGATCAGGTCGAGCGCGGCAATGCAAGCGGCGACAATGGCCGGCGGCAGCCCCGTCGAATAGACGAGTGTGCGCGCGCGGTTGCGCATCAGGTCGATGACCGGCGCGGATGCGCACAGGTAGCCGCCGTAGGCGCCGACCGCCTTGGACAGGGTGCCCATCTGCAGCGGGACAGGGACGGGTGCGCCATGGGCGAATGAGGAGCCGCGGCCGCCACCCACAACGCCGAGCCCGTGCGCGTCATCCGACATCAGCCACGCGTCGTGCTCGCGCGTCATGGCCAGAAGCTCCGCCAGCGGCGCAAGGTCGCCATCCATGGAGAAGACACCGTCGGTGACGACCAGCGCGCGATCGTGCTCCGCGCGATGGCGCACCAGAAGTTCGCGCGCATGCGCCACATCGTTGTGGCGGAAGCGCAGCACCGTGCCGCGCGACAGCTGCGCGCCGGCATGGATGCAGGCATGCGCCAGCTCGTCGACCAGCACCAGACCATCGCGGCCGATCAGCACCGGGATGATGCCGGCGTTGGCGAGGTAGCCGGAGCCGAAAACGACCGCGTCCTCCGTCTGCTTGAGACGGGCCAGCCGCGCCTCCAGCTCGGCATAGAGGGGATGGTTGCCGGTGATCAGGCGGGAGGCGCCGGAGCCCGCGCCGTAGCACTCGATGGCGGCGATGGCCGCCTGCCGGGTTTCCGGCCGCTGGCTCATGTTGAGATAGTCATTGCAGGAGAAAGACAGCAGGCGACGCCCGTCGCGCTCGACCCAGATGCCGTCCTCGCGCACTGTCTCGCGCAGCGCGCGGCGGAGATGACGGCGCTGCAGGTCATCGAGCTTGGCTTGCGCGAAGGCGTCGAGCGAGTGCATCAAGGACCCCGGGCGCGGGCACTCACGCCCGCGACGACGAGGCTAGCAATGCGCCGAACGGGCGACGATGCCAACAAAAAAAGCCTGCCACCGGCCTGGTTCGAGGCGGGGCTGGACCATGTCTGGCGCCCCTACGCGCAGATGAAGACCCTGACTCCGCCGCTGCCGGTCGTGCGCACCGATGGCGTGCGGGTGTACCTGGACGACGGGCGCGAACTGATTGATGGCGTCGCCAGCTGGTGGACCAGCTGTCACGGCTACAACCACCCCCATATCCGCGAGGCCGTCGCGCGCCAGCTCGCCGTGATGCCTCACGTGATGTTCGGCGGGCTGGGGCACGAGCCGGCTTTCACGCTGGCGCGGCGGCTGGCGGCCATGCTGCCGGATGATCTTTCCCGCGTGTTCTTTTCCGAGTCCGGCTCCGTCGCCGTCGAGGTCGCGCTGAAAATGGCTCTGCAATACTGGATCAACAGGGGTGTGCGCGCGCGCAGCAAGTTCGTCGCCTTCACGAACGGCTACCATGGCGATACCACCGGCGCCATGTCGGTCACCGATCCGGTCGGCAGCATGCACCACGTGTTTGCCGGATTGCTGCCGCAGCATTTCAGCGTTGCCCTGCCGACGGATGAGGAGAAGACCGCGGCGCTTGATGTGCTGCTCGCGAAACATGCCGGGCAGATTGCCGGCATCATCGTCGAGCCGCTGGTGCAGGGTGCTGGCGGCATGATCTTCCATGATGCGGACGTGCTCCGACGACTGCGTGCGCTGGCCGACAGGCACGACGTCCTGCTCATTTTCGACGAGATCTTCACGGGCTTCGGCCGTGCCGGCACGATGTTCGCCTGCGAGCAGACGGCGGTGACGCCGGACATCATCACGCTGGGCAAGGCGCTGACCGGCGGTACGCTGCCGCTGGCGGCGACGGTCGCGACGAAAAAGGTGTTCGACGCATTCTGGTCCGATGACCCGAAGAAGGCGCTGATGCACGGACCGACCTACATGGCCAACGCGCTGGCCTGTGCGGCGGCCAACGCCTCGCTCGACCTGTTCGAGAGCGAGCCGCGCCTGCAGCAGGTCGCGGACATCGCCGTGCAGCTGGAGCAGGGCCTGGCGCCGTGCCGGGACATGAAGGG
>CAZUDR010000115.1:0-8723 GCA_964618715.1 uncultured Undibacter sp.
TTTCGACCGGCGGCTGCGGGTAAGACAGGATCTGGGCGTAGTCCTTGTGGCCGTCTACGATCTTCTTGCGCACGTCGAGATCGTGCAGCGCTGGGATCGCCCGCACGCGCTTGCCCATGTCTTTGTCTTGGCCGACGTCGAGCAATTTCTCAAAGAACGCCTTGGGAAAAAAGTGCGTGTACGCATCGATCCGCAGCATATCAACCTCCGCTCATGCTCCTGATACAGTACTCAGCCGTATTCAGACCGCACTCTCACCCCGTGGCCACATCGGCCGCAGACTGCTCCACAGCGCGTAGAGCAACATGCCGATCGTTAGTATCATCAGTGTACCGCTAATCGGGCGACCGAAAAACACCAGGAAGTCGCCATGAGCGAGCAACATCGTGCGACGGAAGTTTTCTTCCATCAGCGGCCCAAGCACGAAGCCGAGAAGCAAGTGCGCCGGCTGAAAATCTAAAAGTCGCATAATATAGCCGGCGCCGCCCAGTACCATGACGATATATACGTCGACGGCACTGTTGTTGACACTGAAAGTGCCGATGGCTACGAACAGCAAAATGGCGGGGTACAGCAAGGAATAAGGGATCATCAGAATTCTGATCCACAAGCCAATCAGTGGAATGCTCAAGAACAGTAGCATTACATTGCCGATCCAGAAGCTCATCAGCACGCCCCAGAACAGTTCGGGCTCCTTTGTCATCAGCTGCGGGCCCGGTACGATGCCGTGAATCATGAGTGCGCCGATCATCAGCGCCATCACAGCGTTGCCGGGGATGCCCAACGTCATTGTGGGAATGAAGGCGGTCTGGTCAGCTGAATTGTTGGCTGCCTCCGGCGCTAGAATGCCTTCGATGGCGCCTTTGCCAAAACGCGACGGGTCCTTGGCAACTTTCTTTTCAACTGCATAGGCCATAAACACAGCGATGACAGCGCCGGTGCCGGGCAAGGCACCAAAGAACGAGCCGATTCCCGTGCCGCGCAGCAGTGGAAACAATGTGCGTCGGATGTCGTCGCGCGTCGGCACCATTGAGCGGAAGGTAATGCTCTTGCGATCGATCGAACCGGGCCTGTTTGTACGGATGCTGTAAATCACCTCGGAAACACCAAACAAACCAATGGCGACGGCAACCAGCGGTACGCCATCGTACAATTCCGCTATACCGAATGTGTAACGCTCGCGCCCGGTCTCGATATCCAATCCGACCAGACCGATCAGGATACCGAGCAGCACCATGGCCAAGCCCTTGGCCGGCGCGGCTGTTTCCACCGATGATGCGGCCACCAATCCAAGCAGCATCATGGCGAAATACTCCGCCGGTCCAAAGCTCAGTGAAAATGCGACGATTAGCGGTGAGAACAGCATCATCAACATGATGCCGACGCTGGCGCCGAAAAACGAAGCCACTGTGGTCATCAACAGTGCGACGCCCGAGCGTCCCTGCCGGGACATCGGATAGCCTTCCAGGCAGGTGACGGCTGTCGTCGGCGTGCCGGGAAGGTTAAGCAGGATCGAAGATACCGATCCGCCATAGGTTGCGCCGTAATAGACCCCGGCGAGCATGACTATGGCCGCAGTGTGATGCAGATAAAAGGTTATCGGCAGCAAGAGAGACAGTGCCACCAGTGCGCCGATGCCGGGTAGCACGCCGACGAACTTTCCCAGGACAACGCCGATAAAGCAGTAGTACAGATTGGTTGGCGACAGCGCCGTCGACATCCCGAGCCCGAGATTGTCAATCAGGCCGTCGAGATAAGCAGTCATAGGGGCCACTTGAATGGCTCGAGAAGAAGGCCCAGCCCGACGCGGAAGATCAAAATGGCGATCGCCGCTAGCACGACCGCCAACACCACCGTTCTGATAACGCCAAGTTTGTTATCGGCAAGTACGGCCGCGACGGTCAGCAGTGCAGTTGCCGGGATAAGCCCAAACGTGTCGACGGTAAGAGCAAAGACGGCAAGCGACAGCAGTACGAAGAAGAATGCCCGGAAGTCCGGTTTCGGCAACGCCAGTCCGACCCTGAACAGCGCCGGCACAAACACCAGCAGACCCATCCCCGCTAGCAAGAAGCCAACCCCTGCCGGAAACATAGCGGGGCCCATGTGGCTGACAGTGCCAAGCGGAGAGTCGAGCCAAGCCTGCAATGCGGCCCAGGCACCAATGACGATCAGTAGAATGCCGCCAATTATGTCCCGGTAATCCCGCCCTAACATCGGGTGGGTCCTCCCCGTCGCTACGCTTGTTGCTCCGCCTCTGTACTCAACTGATTTTGGCTTCCAATTCCTTCATCTCGGCAATGAGCCTGGCTTCAAGTTCATATCGTTTAATCTTTCCGCTATCCCCGCGCGGCAGCTCGTCACCTGAAATGAATTTTACGTCTTTTGGCATTTTGTAACTCGCAATCTTGCCACGACACAGATCAATGACCTCTTCGGATGTCAAATAGTCGTCACGAGCTACGACAAAAGCAACCGGCACCTCACCCCAACGGGCATCTGGACGTCGCACAACGACGGCATTTTCGATTCGCGGGGAAGCAACAAGATGGCGTTCGATTTCGGCGGGATATATATTCTCGCCACCTGACTTTATGAGATATTTCCGCCTATCGATGAAATCGAGCGTGGCATCCGGATTGCGGCGAAAGACGTCGCCCATGTGATACCAGCCGTCGGCGAATACCTCGGCGTTGGTTTCAGGAGCCTGCCAATATCCGCTGAAGAGACTCGGCGACCGCACCAGCACTTCACCGGGCTCCCCGACCGGAACATCGCAATTGTTCTCATTCACCAAACGCAGATGGCAAAGCGAACTCTGCTCCTTCGATAGCCGTTCCGGCACGACTCCAATGCCGATGCTTCCTTTGCTCGCGGGTACAGGTCCCGTCTCTGTAGACCCGAATGTGTTGGCAAAGGGCGCCTGCATTAGCGTCGTGATTTCGGCCAAGGTCTTGCGGGGGACCAGATCGGGCATCACACCAACAAGTTTTAGTCCCTTCGGCGAGACGCCGTCGCGCTTCATTTGATCTATGACGCGATCGATGACAGCGGAATTCAAGTGCAGCCAGCCAAGCCGTTCGGTGCCAATGACGTGCATCATCTCCTCAATTTGAAAGCCATCGAGGATTATGACCTTGCCGCCACGCAGAAGCGTCGAATAAATGAAGTCGGATGAGCCCATGTGAAACATGGGTGTCCAGGCGAGGTAGCTATCTTCGATCGCGAATGGCCGATCGAGGGCGCTGATCAAGGTGCGAGCCATGATCGCCCTATGACTGATCACGGCAGCCTTCGGCATGCCGGTCGTTCCACTGGTGTAGTAGATGATGAGGCCGTCTTCTGGCTCCGCAATCCGAGGCGGCTCTTTGGCATCCGTCGCCTGCGCGATGATCTTCTCGTAGTCTTGGCCAATGACGAGTACCCGCCTCACTCCGTGGTCGATACGTTCGAGGACGGGCATATAGCGTTCAGAGACGAAAACAAGCTTGGGCTCCACGAGCCGAATACAATGTGTCAATTCCGAATCGGACTGGCGCCAATTCAGACAAGCGGTTGTTATGCCCAGCTTGGCAGCCGCAAGTTCAACCTCCACGTATTCATTTCGGTTTTCTGACAATACCGCAATCCGATCGCCGCGGACGAGACCTTGCCCGATAATCCAGGCGGCAACTCGGTTCACGCGATCGTTCAGGGCCCGATAGCTGCATTTACGTCCGCCGAACTGAAGCGCAACTGCTTCCCCGCGAACGGCGACTTTTGACAAAAACCAATCAGCAACGCTTACGGCCGATGCAGCAGTGGCCAGATCATCCCAACGTAGTGCGCCTGAAATCATTTCTCGAATCCTTAGCACTCGCTGGGTCTTCCTAGGAGTCCTTAGCGTCCTGTTTGATAAAAAAATGCAGGCCCGCACGTCGTGCGGGCCTGCATGCGCGCTCGGATCATTGAACCTCGATCTTTGCCGCCTTCACAACGGCCCCCCATTTCGCCTGATCCTTTTTGATCAGGGCCGAGATTTCTGACCCAGATACCGGAAACATGTCGTACCGCCTATTAGTGAAGCGGTCCACCACGTCCTTATCCTTTAAAACCTTCTGAAGCTCGGTCTGCAGCTTGGCTACGACATCTGGCGGAGTTCCGGCAGGAGCGTACAGTGCCGTCCATACAGAGACATTTAGATCAGGCATTCCCGCTTCAGCGACCGTCGGAACATTCGGAAGGTCGGGGAGTCGTTTGTCGGACGTAACAGCAAGCGGAATAATGGTGCCCTTCTCTACCCAAGGAAGCAATGGCGCCGCAGCGTCCCAATAAATATTAACTCGACCGGCAACGTAGTCGTTGATGGCTAAAGCGCCTCCACGATAAGGCACGTGGAGTAGCTTTATGCCCTGATCCATCTGCAGAAGTTCGCCGATCATGTGGGTGGTCGTGCCGACGCCGGGCGTGGCATAACTAACTTTGCCAGGATGCTCCTTTGCGTAGCTGACAAGCTCGGGAAGTGTCTTAAAAGGCATATTCGCGTTGGCAGTCATCAGAAAAGAGAAGCGCGCCACGCCACCGATTGGCGCGAACGATTTGATTGGATCATACGGCAGCGATTTACGCAGAACAGGAACGATCGTCACTTGGGTCGAATATCCGAACAGAAGCGTGTATCCGTCGGGCTCGGCGTTTGCCACACGGCCAGCCCCGATCGTGCCGGAGGCGCCTCCAACATTCTCGACGACAACATTTTGGCCCAAGTTCTCACCCAATTTCTCTGCAAGCGAACGAGCGAGAATCTCCGATGTGCCTCCCGGCGGGTACGGGACGATGATCTTGATAGCGCGCGATGGGTAAGTCTCGGCCTGCGCCGGTGACATCGCGCCAGAAGCGACCGAAATCGCCGCTGTCAGGATCAACATTAATGCCGGCGCCATATACTGCAAACACGGGCGCATTGTTGAGAAAAGTCTGGTCATGTTGCCCTCCTTCACTTGACTAGCGTTTGGCTATCCTGGGCTCGATCGCACGGCGACCGGCTTCATCGTGATCAGAACCGTCAAGATCGCAGTCCAGCTTGTTGCAGCAATGGCTGCACGCGATCTAGAAACTTTTGCATCGCGCCGCACGATCGAAGTACTAGGGTTCGATAGCAGCGATGGCGCGCTTTGGTTCCCGACAGGCAAGTTTCGGCTCGTCGAGTAAGTCCGCTAGGCGGACTAACCCTTCCGAAAACAAGAGTAAAATTACACACATTGCGCTGTCAACGTGATTGTCACGTGACGTTACGAAAACTCGTCTGCAATACTTAGGAAGGAGATACTCGACAATGTCGCGCACGCTATCATCGCGGCCGGCGATAACACGTCCGGCCCGCATCGTTGTCCGAGTGCCACGGCTGCATTACGATTTGAAGATCAAACTGGAAGCCACTGTCATCTTGTAGTCGTGCTCGTGACAAGGTGTGAAGGCTGAGACGCCCTACGAGGAATGGACCTTATGAGCGCCACCGACTCCTGGATCGAGCTTCCGGCGAGCGATGTCGGCGAAGCCGTGGTGCTAGCCATGGGAGCGGCTGGTATCGAGTATATTTTTTTCACGTCGGCTTCGGAGCTGTGTTTCTATCAAGAGGCCGTTGCCAAGGGGGCAGCGATGGCGCTCAAGGTACCGAAGCTGCTCACCATTCCACTTGAGCACATCGGCCTCAACGCAGCGTTGGGCTATGCAGCCGTAACGGGCCGTCCTGCAGTTACCGCCGTTCACGTCGACGCGGGGACCCTTCACCAGGGCGCCGCTATTCACACCGCCTATCGCAGCGAACTTCCCGTGCTGATGACTGCCGGCGCCCCGCCGCGGGCCTATCCTGGCTCCATGCGCGGGGCGCGATCCAACGGTGCCCATATCTGGATGCAACAGGTCTACGACCAGCACGCGATCGTGCGCCAATACGTAAAGTGGGATCACCGGCTCGAATACCAGGACAATCCCGGCATGGTCGTCGGACGGGCGTTTCAGGTCGCGTGCAGTCCGCCCTGCGGACCGGTGTATCTTAGCCTGCCGCAAGAAATCTCGTATCGTCAGATTGACAGCTTCAAATTTCCGCCCCTCGATCAGCTCGGCGTCGCGCGTGCCCCCGCGCCGGATCCCGACGGCATTCGCGAAATCGCCAGGCAGCTCGTTCAGGCCGAGAATCCTTTTGTAGTCGTGTCCCGCTCGGGCAGAGATCCGGCAACGTTCGAGCCGTTGGTGACGTTGTGTGAAATACTCGGATTGCCGGTCGTGAGTGCTCTCTCGCGCGCGTTCAATTCGTTCCCGTTGTCGCATCCCCTGTATCAGGGCTCGTGCGATCTGTCGTCGGCCGACATGGTGCTAGTTATTGAATCTGACGTGCCGTGGATGCCCGGTTCGGGCGAGCCCCGGCCTCATGCATATGTAGCGGACGTCGGCATCGACCCCATTAAACAGAAGGTGCCGACGTACGAATTCACCGCCAACATCCGGCTTATTTCGGACTCTCGGCTCGCCATTGCGGCACTGCTCGACGTCGTGCGGGAGCTAATTGCGAACGCCGACACGTCAGGTTATGCGCAACGGGCGGCGAGATGGGGCGAGGCATCCGCAGCGAAAAATCACGCCCTAGAAAAGGATGCCCAGGCCCGCTCCAGCAAGAGTCCTATCGACCCGCTGTGGCTTTCGTATCAGATCAACCAGGTCATTAGGGATGACGATATCCTGATCGACGATACACTCGCCCCGAACCGTTTCCATGAGTTCGTTCGCCTGAACAGGCCACGCTCCTACATACTCAATCCCGGCACCAGCGGTGGTTGGGGTCCCGGCGCCGCGTTGGGCGCCAAGTGCGGCGCGCCGGATCGCGACGTCATCATGGTCACCGGTGACGGTTTCTACATGTTCGGCACACCGGCTACGGCGCTGTGGGCCGCCACACACTACAAACTGCCATATATGACAGTCGTCTATCAGAACCGAAGTTACAGCACCGGCACGAGGCGATTGACCCAGATGTACCCCGATGCTTTCGCCAACCGTCAGCACTTTGACTACGAGGGTGGATATTTCGATCCCCCGATTGATTTCGCAAAGGAGGCCGAAGCGGCCGGCGCTTATGGCGAAAACGTTCGCGACCCCAGCGAGATCGCCTCTGCTCTTAGGCGTGGACGGGAGCAGATCAGCCGCGGGGTGCCAGCCGTGATTTCGGTTTGGCTCCCGCGGCTCCTCAAGGACGACTAATCGCGGTCATCTATGTTCCCGTCGACACAAACGCCCAGATAAGGAGAGTACCATGACCCGGATTGTCGATCTGACGCTTCCTGTAACGAGCGGAATGGCAGGCATTCCAACGATCCCGTTCTACGCGAAGCACCCGACGCGCGTCGAGGCCGTCACCGTAGTCAATGAAGAGCAGCGCGCACGTCTGATCGCCGAGAATGTCGGCGTGACTTCCGACGCGCCTGCCATCGGGTCCATGAATACGGTCTTCACGCTCAATACGCATATTGGCACGCACATAGATGCACCGCGCCATTTCTTTGGCGACGGCGCTGCCATCGATCAACTCCCGTTGGACCGGCTTGTCATGCGGCAGGCCGTAGTGCTGGATGTGAGCCACAAGGCGGCTGGCGAAGGTGTTTCGGGTGACGATCTCGAGCGCACCGGGGTTAAACCTGCGCCCGGGCAGATTGCCGTCATTAAGACTTCATGGACCGATCGGGCGTGGGGTAAGGCGGAATTTTGGGGCAACACCATTCATCTTGAGCCGAGCGTGAGCGAATGGTTGGAGCGTTACGACGTCGCTGCGGTCGCGATGGACTGCTTTCCGGAAAAGCCGTTCTGGTTGAAGACGCTCACACCCGCGGAGCGGGGAGCAAATCATAAGCGCTGGCTGAAGGCAGGAGTACCAATGATCCAGATGCTGACCGGACTAAACAATCTCGGCGAGCGCTTCACATTGACTGCCCTGCCACTCCGGTTGCCGGGGGCCGACGGCGCGCCCGCCCGCGTGATTGGAATGGAGAACTGAGATCCCTTTGGTGCGCTCGTCGTGCCTGAAATTGTGTCGAAAGCCGGACTGGAGTCAGGTTTGGTGTCGCTTATGAGAAACTTGCCAGTGCCAATCGAGCGCCGATTTGTCCGGACACGGTCCTGCCAATTGCATATCGCGACTGCCGGCGAGGGTTTTCCCGTTCTGCTGCTACATCAGACGCCACGGTCCTGGGACGAATATCGGGAAGTACTCCCCCGTCTTGGGCGACATTACCGCGCCATCGCCATGGATACAGCCGGCTTCGGCGACTCCGAGCCACTTCCATCAGGCGAAGAGTCGATCGAATCCTGGGCGACCGCCGCGCACGAACTGCTCGACGAGCTCCACCTAACGCACGTGGCGCTCGTCGGTCATCATACTGGTGCAGCAATTGCGATCGAAATGACAGCCAGCCAGCCCATGCGCGTGAAGGCCCTCGTGCTGTCAGCGTCCCCCTATGTCGATAGCACAGCGCGGATGAACTACGTCGGCCGACGCATCATCGACAGTGCTGAGCGGCAAGCCGATGGCAGCCATCTCTCGAGGCTCTGGAACTTGCGTAGACCGCTCTATCCTAAAGACGATATCGCGCTGCTGGAGCGTTTCATGATCGACGCACTAAAGGCCGGTAAGCGCGCGGTCAACGGCCACCGTGCAGTGCGGCGGTATGTAATGGAAGATCGCCTGCCGCTGATTA
>CAZUDR010000116.1:0-1104 GCA_964618715.1 uncultured Undibacter sp.
TTCAAGCGTCACGAACAGCGCCAGCACCGGATGGCGGTCGCGCGGCAGATAATCGGCGTAGGCGCCGCGCACGGCGCCGACCAGCAGCTTGTCGCGCACCGAACGGCCGTTGACGAACAGATACTGGCCGAGCGAATTGGCGCGCGACAGCGTCGGCAGGCCGGTGAAACCGGCGACGCGCACGCCATCGCGCTGCGCATCGATGGCAACCGCATTGGCGCGGAAGTCGGCGCCGAGCACGTCGCCGAGCCGCCCGAGGAGATCAGCCGATGCGTTCCAGGTGAGCGGCGCGCGCTCCTCGCCGGCCAGCGTGAAGGTCACCTCAGGCCGACTCATGGCAAGCCGGCGCACCACGTCGCGCACGGCCTCCGCCTCGCTGCGGTCGGTCTTGAGAAATTTCAGCCGGGCCGGCGTGGCATAGAAGAGGTCGCGCACCTCGACCGTGGTGCCGCGGGACAGCGCCGCCGGCCTGACCTCGCCGTCCGCGCCGGCATCGACGGTGATGCTCCATGCGTGCGGCTCGTCCGCGTGACGCGTCGAGATGGTCAGCCGCGCCACCGCGCCGATCGACGGCAAAGCCTCGCCGCGGAAGCCGAGCGTGCGGATCGCCAGCAGATCGTCGTCATCCAGTTTCGAGGTCGCGTGACGTGCCACGGCAAGCCGCAGATCGGCGCGGGTCATGCCGGCGCCGTCGTCGCTGACGCGGATGAGGCGGCGGCCGCCACCGTCGGTGAGCACATCGATACGGCGGGCACCGGCATCGAGCGCATTCTCGACCAGTTCCTTGACCACGCTCGCCGGCCGCTCGACCACCTCGCCGGCAGCGATGCGATTGACGATGGTTTCGGGCAGCTGGCGGACGGGCATGGACATCGCCTGATTCGGGAACTCGTGAACTCTATCGGGGCAAACCGGCGCCCGCGAGGCGGCGGCGCGCCAGGCCCCGCTATCCCCAACCGGTCGTCCCCGCGAAAGCGGGGACCCATAGCCCCTGCCTTGCCGCACTGCGACCACGGGGGTTATGGGTCCCGGCTCGGGGGGGCGTGGCGAGCTTTGGCCGGGCGACAAAGAAAGGTTTTTGCCAATGCGTGGCGCGGGGCAACT
>CAZUDR010000116.1:1114-8681 GCA_964618715.1 uncultured Undibacter sp.
GACGACAAAGATCGTTTAGTCCCATGCCTTGCCGCTGCGCATCTTCTTGATGTCGGAGCGACGCTTCTTGCCCTCCAGCCGCTTGCGTTTTTCCGCCTTCGGCACCCTGGTGGCGCGGCGCGCCCTGGGCTTCACGGCGGCCTGCCGGATCAGCGCGAACAGCCGTTCGCGCGCCTCGTCGCGGTTGCGGGTCTGGTCACGATGCGCCTGCGCGGTGATGACGATGACGCCCTCTTTGGTCATCCGGCTGCCGGCGAGCCGCATCAGCCGGAGCGCGACGTCGTTGGGCAGCGAGGGCGAACGGCGCACGTCGAAGCGCAGCTGCACCGCGCTCGACACCTTGTTGACGTTCTGTCCGCCGGGTCCGGAGGCGCGCACGAACGATTCCGCCAGTTCGGATTCGTCGATCGAGATGCTGTCGGTGATGCGGATCATGCTGCCAGCACCCTAGCCTGTCGTCGCCGGGCTTGTCCCCGCGATCCCGATAAGGGACGCACGGCCTTGGCATCCTGAGCGGGACGGCCGGGACAAGCCCGGCCATGACAACGGTGAGGTCAGGACGTCAAATACTTCTTCGCCAGCACCTTGCCCTCTTCGACCGCCGGCTGGTCGAAAGCATCGATGCCCATCAGATGCGCGGCGATGACGGTCTCGAGCATGAAATGCATCAGCAGCTCGCCAAGCGCGGCCTCGTCGAGTTGCTCGATGTGGAACGTGCGCACCGGGCAGCCGTTGTTGGCCAGCGTCTCCGCGGTCGCGCGACCTTCGGCGGCGGCAAGATCGCCGATCGTCCTGCCGGCAAAGTCGGGCTCGCCGGCGCGCGTCGCGAGATCGGTATCCATGCGCGGGCCTTTGCCCGCAGCGCCGACGGTGACCACGTTGAACAGCTTGTCGCGCGGGCCGTCGATGTACAGTTGCACCTGACTGTGCTGGTCGACGGGGCCGAGGGCAGGAACCGGCGTGGTGCCCTTGCCGTCCTTGCCAAGGCTTTCGGCCCAGAGCTGCACGTACCAGCGTGTGAACCGCTCGAGCCGGTCGCAATAGGCCATCAGCACGCTGATCGACTTGCCCTTGCTCTCGGCGAGCGCGACGGCAAGCGACGCGCCGAGCGCGGCCGGGACCTCGGCCGGCTGCATCTTCGCCAGCACCGGCGCCAGCGCCGCCGCCGCGCCGGTTCGCACGGCGGCGATGTCGAGCCCGAGCACGGCGGCGGGCAGCAGCCCGACATTGGACAGGACCGAGAAGCGGCCACCGACCCCCGGATCGTGATCGAGCATCGGCACCTGGTACCCGGTGAGCAGGTCGCGCAGGCCGTTGCGTTTGCCCGCCTTGGCCGGCTCGCTGAGCCCGAGAAAATGATTGCGCGGCTCGAACCCGGCCTGATCGACGGCCGACAGTGCCGCGATGGTCTGCATCAGCGTTTCGGCGGTGCCGCCGGATTTGGAAATCGACACGAAGCGCGTTTCGGCGAGCGGCAATTTCGCCAGCATCGCCTCGAACGACAGCGGATCGAGATTGTCGATGAAATGCAGCCGCGGCGCCGCGCGGAACGCGCCGACGCCGGGTACGTTCCACCAGGCAAGCTGCGCCAGCGTCTGCCCGCCGAGCGAGGAACCGCCGGTACCGAGCATGACCACGTCGCTGGCGCCATCGCACAGGCCGGCCGCAGCATCGCGGATGGCGGCGAGATCGTCGCGGCGTTCCGGCAGACGCAGCAGCGGCAGCGTGCCATCGGCATGGCGGGCGCGCAGCGCCTCGAGCGCGCCCAGCGCGCGGTCGAGCATGGCGGCGAGGACGTCGTCGGCCACGCCCTGCGTCCCGATGTTCTTCTCCAGCGCGCTCTGGACGGATTGGTGAATTGGCATGATGGACAATCCGGGCCTGGTCACGGCCGGGCTCGCCCCGGCCATCCAGGCCTTCATAGAAAGACGTGGATGCCCGGCACAAGGTCTAAAGCTGCCCGGCCGCTGGCCGGACAGGGTGCCGGGCATGAGTTGTGGACGTCGCGGCCGTATTGCCCCTAGCGCAGGGCCGGCACAGCGGGTTCGCCGGCCGGATCGCTCGAGGTGATGCCCTTGGGACGCCCGGCGACGGTGACGAGCAGGCCCCCGCCGTAAAGACGCTTGGCCACACGCCTGGCGTCCTCGATGCTCACGGCATCGATAAGTGCGCCGCGGCGCTCAAGGTAATCGATGCCGAGATTGTCGATCTGGATTTGCGTCAGCTGGGCGGCAATCTTGGTCGAAGTATCCAGCGACAGCGCGTAGGTCCCTTTCAGATACGACTTGGCAGAATCAAGCTCGTCGGGCGTCGGTCCATGCTCCGCCATCCGCTCGATCACCGACTCGATGACCTTGAGGGCATCGCCGGTCCGGTCGGCGCGGGTGGCGGTGCCACCGATCACCACCGCAGCGCGGCGGAACCAGACCAGGTTGTCGGAGACCCCGTAGGCGAGACCCCGCTTCTCCCGCACCTCCTGATACAGACGGGACGTGAAGCTGCCGCCACCGAGAATGTGGTTGACGATGTACCCGGCCATGAAATCGGGATCATCGCGCGGGATACCCTGGCCGCCGAAGGTGACGACAGCCTGCGGGACATCGAGCTTGACGACGATGCGCTGGCCGATCCCGCTCGGCTTCACGTCAGGCACCGGCTTGAGATCGTTGTGTGCCGGAAGCACGCCGAAGGCGCGGTCGATCAATTCGCCCGCGGTCCCGGCATCGATGTCGCCGACGATCGACACGGTCAGCTCGTTGCGCGCGAAGACGCGGCGCACATAATCGCGCAGGTCGGCGACCGTGATGTTGGGTACGGTCTCCAGCGAACCCTTGCTCTCGCGACCGTAGGGATGGTCAGGGAATGCGGTGCGCCACCACTCGCGGCTCGCCAGATTCCTGGGATTGCTGACTTCGCGGCGCAGGCCGGCAAGCTCCTGCCCGCGCACACGTTCCACTGCTTCCGTGTCGAAGCGCGGGCTGGTCAGCGCCAGCCGCAGCAGGTCGAAGGCCTCGTCGCGATTCTCGTTGAGCGTGCGCAACGTCCCGCGGAAATAGTCGCGACCCACGCGGAAGCGAAGTTCGATGGCGTGACGTTCCAGTCGATCGTGGTAGGCCTTGGAGTCGAGCTCGCCGGCACCTTCGTCCAGCGTATCCGCCACAAGGTTGGCGGTGCCGCTCCTGTCGGGGTCGTCCTGGCTGGAGCCGCCGTGGAAGGCAAAGTTGAGCGCGACAAGGGGCACCGCCTGTTCGCGCACCAGCCAGGCCTTGATCCCGGACGGACTTACGATCTGCTCTATATTCATTGCCGAGGCAGACGACGCGCCGGCCAGCAGCGCAACTGCGGCAACTGCAATGGAAGCAATCAACCGGGTCATGAACGTCTCTCCGCCTGCGGGCTCGTATCCTTGATCAGGTAGCCGGTGACCGAGCGCCGCTTGTCAAACCAATGGCGGGCGGCCTGCTGCACCTCCGCCGCAGTAACCGCACGGATACGCTCGGGCCATCTGGCAACGTCATGAACGGTCGCACCGGTCATCAGCGCGCTGCCGTACCAGCGGGCCATACTGGCCTGACTGTCCTGGGCATAGACCGCATCGGCAATCAGCTTGGTCTTCGCGCGCTCAAGCTCCTCTTCGGTGATACCGGCCGCGACGATCGACTCAATCACTGCATCAATTGCCTTTTCCAGCTCGGGCAGCGCCACGTCCGGACGCGGCGAGCCATAGATGCCCAACTTGGTGCTGTCGAGGGCAGTGCTGTCGTACCAGGCGCCCGCGGCCACGGCGATCTTCTGGTCGACCACCAGCGCACGATAGAGCCGGCTGTTTGATCCGCCGCCCAGGATACGCGCAAGAACTTCCAGTGCTTCCGATTCACCCCGCCTGGCGGTGGAAAATGACGGCACCAGATAGTCGCGCTGGACGACCGGATTTTCCACGCGGGCATCGGCGAGCGTGAGCGAGCGCGCGGCCATCGGAGGCGGCTCCTCCGGCCGGCGGCGCGGCGGAATGTCCGCGCGCGGCTCGATCTTGCCGTAGGTTTCCTTTGCCAGCCTGAGCGCCTCTTCGGGCGTCACATCCCCGGCAATCACAACGACCGCGTTGTTGGGACCATAGAAGCGCCGGTAGAAGTTGATCGCATCCTCGCGAGAAAGATTTTCCATCTCGCTGCGCCAACCGATGACCGGCTTGCCGTAAGGATGGTTGAGATAGAGCGCCGCATCCATTTGCACGCCGAGCTTGGCGCGAGGATTGTTCTCGATGCGTTGATTGCGTTCTTCCAGGATGACGTCCCGCTCCGGCAAAACGACCTCGTCGGTGAGCACGAGACCGGTCATTCGGTCGGCCTCAAATGCCATCACCTCTCCGAGTTTGGCGCTCGGGACGCGCTGGAAGTAGCCGGTATAGTCGTTGGCGGTGAAAGCGTTCTCGCGTCCGCCCATGCGGGCGACAACCTTGGAAAATTCGCCCGCCGGATGCGCCAGGGTTCCCTTGAACATCAGGTGCTCGAGGAAATGCGCGAGCCCAGTCTTGCCCGGGGTCTCGTCGGCAGCGCCAACCCTGTACCAGATCATGTGCGTGACCACAGGCGCGCGGTGGTCCTCGATCACGACCAGTTCAAGTCCGTTCTCCAGACTGTAGTCGGCGACCTTGGGACCAGCGCTGTCGGCACGCGCCGGCCCGCTGAACGCGACCATCACAACGGCAGCGACCAGAACAGCGGTTCGTCTTGATGTCACGTTTGAAGATCCTTGCAGGCCTGAGTCGCCCCACGACTGACAGGTACGCAATCAAAGACAGGTTTACACGGTCGCGTGGCTACACTCGCTGACGGACAACAAAGCGATCAGTTTCTCAACTCGCCGTGCGTGGTGTAGTAATCGTTCGCCTTTGGAGCCACAGTCTTGTCCGACAGCCCGTAGGGCTGACCCGTCGACGGCGTCTGATAGCCACGCGGCGGATCGGTAAGTGACGTGCGCGGCGGCTCGCCCATGAACGTGCGGGCCCTTTCCGCCTCTTCGTCATTACCGAACATCTTGCCCAGCAGACCGCCCCGGTAGCCGAGCTCTGACGGGCTCAGCCGGTCGGTCCCGTCGGCACCGATGGTGGGATTCGGCGGACTGTTCGGACGCTGCGTATAAACGCGCGCCGAGCTGCGGCCGGGCGTCATCTGATCAGGCCGCAGCGGAAACGAGTCGTTGATCATCTCCGTCGTCGTGTCGCGATTGCGCTGGCGCTCTTTTTCCAGCTTCACGCGGGCGCGGTCGGCGTCCTTCGGCCAGGACGGATTGTTGGCGACTGCGGCACCAGGCGCCTGCGGCGATGGCAGCGTGTCCGACTGCGGGATCGCGAGCGGCGCACGCTCGTGGTAGTTGATTGGCGGCTTGCCGTTGGGGTCCTGCAAGCCGATGGCTTCAAGCAGCCCTTTCAGAAACTGGGTGTCGGGCGCGAGGTCGTCATCCGCGCGTGCCGGAGCGGCCACCACGGCGGCAGCGAGCACCACGCCGAGTGCGGCACTGGTCATCCATCGTGCGGTCAGGCTTGTCAGGCGCATGGTATCCATCCAGTCCTGTTCTCAAGACACCGGTCCGACGATCCGGTTTAAACCCTTAAATTCCGTCAAATTTCAACGATCTCGCACCGCCCTAATGGCGGGGGATCAGGGCGCTTTTGCGGCGCGTTCGCCGGACAGGGATTCATACAGCAGGCCAATTACCCCGGCAACAATGGCCACATCCGCGAGGTTAAAAACGTACCAGCTGAACTGCCAGTCGGCGCCGGAAACGTGAAAATGCACGAAATCGACCACCCATCCGTAGGCAAGACGGTCGATTGCATTGCCGAGGGCCCCGCCGATGATCAGACCGAGGGAGAGCGCGGTCAGCCGGTCGCGCGCGTGCGCCAGCCAGATCCAGAGAATGACGACCGCCACCGCCTTAACAAAAAGTAATATCCACTGGCCCATCGGTCCGGGGGTCTGGAACAGGCCATAACTGATGCCGGTGTTGCGGGTCAGGATGAAATCCAGGAAAGGCCCGAGCCGGATCGGCCCGTTGTTGGCAAGGTCGTAGACGAACAGCAGGTAGAGCTTGCTCGCCTGGTCGGCCAGGCACGCCAGGGCGGCGACCATGATGCCGAAGCCGGTCAGCGGACCGCAGAGCCAGGAAGTCGGCCTCATGAATTGGTCGTCCCCGCGAAGGCGGGGACCCATATGCCGTATCGCCACCGCTTTTTGAGTGCGGGCGCATTTACGCAACGAGATGGCTCAGGTCGTCCCACGCGAGATTGTGTTCCTCGATCAGCCGGATTTTCCAATCCCGATTCCATTTCTTCAATTGCTTCTCGCGACGAATAGCCGATTCGGGATCATCAAACACGGCACGGGATCCTCTCAAGCCCGGTGGTTGAGGGTCCCCGCCTTCGCGGGGACGACCGGCATAAACTCACTCCGCCGCCTTGCGCATGGCTTCCCATTCGCGCAGCGCCTGCGCATCGCGCGGCGAGACGTCCGGATATTCGGGATCGGCGCCGATGTTCGTGAGCACCTTCCACGACCGTGCGCACTTTGTCCCCTCGGCGAGATTCGGCACGACGGCGACACCGTTGACGTCGGACAGTCGAAAGGCCTCCGCCGGCCCCTCGTCCTCCGCAAGCGTGGCTGCCGATGTGATGCAGACTTCGGCCAGATCGACGTCGAGCACGGCTTCGGCAAGTTCCGCACTGGACACATGCACGATCGGATGCGCCTCGAGCGAGGAGCCGATGCGTTTCTGCGCGCGTTCGATCTCCAGCGCGCCGGTCACGACGCGCCGCACGATGCGCACCTTGCGCCATTTCTCGGCGAGCCTGTCATCGCGCCACGAGGACGGCAGCTCGGGGAACATTTCGAGATGCACCGACCTTGCGTCCGCGCCGTAGCGCGAGGCCCATGATTCCTCCGCAGTGAAGCAGAGCAGCGGCGCCAGCCAGGTGACCGCGCAGCGGAACAGGTGGTCGAGGACGGTCAGGCACGCCTTGCGCTTCACCGACGAGGCCGGATCGCAGTAAAGCGTATCCTTGCGGATATCGAAATAGAACGCCGACAGGTCGGTGATCATGAAGGCGTTGAGCGCGGAATAGATGCGCTTGTAGTCGTAGTCGGCGTAGGCCTTGCGCACCAGCCCGTCGAGCTCGGCCAGCCGGTGCAGCATCAGCCGCTCCAGCTCCGGCATGCGCGCCATGTCGGTGACGCGCTCGTCCTCCTCGAAGTGGGCGAGGTTGCCCAGCATCCAGCGCAGGGTGTTGCGCAGCTTGCGGTAGGTCTCGACCGTCTGCTTGAGGATCTCCGGGCCGATGCGCTGGTCGTCCCAGTAGTCGCAGGAGGCGACCCACAGCCGCAGGATATCGGCGCCGGACTGTTTGATCACGTCCTGCGGCGCGATGGTGTTGCCCAGCGACTTCGACATCTTGCGTCCGTCCTCGGCGAGCGTGAAGCCGTGGGTGAGCACGGCCTCGTAGGGCGCCCGACCGGTCGTGCCGCAGCTTTCGAGCAGCGAGGAATGGAACCAGCCGCGGTGCTGGTCGGAG
>CAZUDR010000117.1:0-8636 GCA_964618715.1 uncultured Undibacter sp.
AAACCAGTCTCCAGAGGGTCAGAGCAGATCAGCGTCGGACGGTTGTCGGCCGAAGATTATTTGAACATGGGTCCTGCCTTATGGGTATCCACAGATCACCGCCAAATTTGTCAACATTTTCAACTTGACTGGCGGAAGGGGTGGGATTCGAACCCACGAGAGAGTTGCCCCTCTGCCGGTTTTCAAGACCGGTGCCTTAAACCACTCGGCCACCCTTCCAGCGCGCCCGACGCGCAGTCGCCCGCAACCGCCGCCCTCCAATGGGTCATGGCCGCGGTACATGCAAGCGGCGGCCGAAATTGCCGGCATCCCGCCACATTGTCGCCCCGGATAAGGTCAAAACTGGTCAACGGAACCAAACGTTTACCACTGGGGGCGCGGGCGGTTTCCGGATACGGCGCTCCGCGGTATTCTAGTCACGTCGCAGGGGGACCTTGGCCAGAATGCGGGGATTCGGGGGGTACGGCGCGATTGGCCGGATCGCGCGCCTGGCCGGGCTGGGCGCGGCAGGTCTGGCGCTCGCGCACTGTTCAAACGGCAATGTCGCCAAGGTCGACCCCCGCTATGGCGTGAAGTCCAGCGCGCGCGTGGTCGCGCACGGCCAGCCTGTCCCCAAGGGCGGCGGAGTCTACAAGGTCGGCAAGCCCTATACGGTCGCCGGCCGCACCTTTATCCCGGAAGAGAACCCCAACTACAGCAAGACCGGCACGGCCTCCTGGTACGGCGACGATTTCCACGGGCGCTACACTGCCAACGGCGAGATTTTCGACATGCACGCGATCTCGGCGGCGTCGCCGACATTGCCGCTGCCGTCCTATGCGCGCGTGACCAATCTTGAAAACAACCGTTCGATCGTGGTCCGGGTCAATGACCGCGGCCCCTATGTTGGCGATCGCGTGATCGATCTCTCGGTCAGGGCCGCCAAGCTGCTCGGCTACCACGGCGACGGTCTGGCCAGGGTGAAGGTCGAGTATGTCGGCCGCGCGCCGCTGTCAGGCTCCGACGATCGCAAGCTGGCTGCCACCCTGCGCGACGGCGCGCGCCCGGCCGGTGCCAGGCCGGTGCAGGTGGCTTCGGCAGGGCCCGTTCCGGTCGCATCGTCGAGGCCCTCCTACGCACACACGTTTTTCGATGCGCGGCCGATGACCCGCATCCCGGCATCGGAAGTGCCGGAGCCGCCGGTCCGGCCCTACGCGGCCGCCCACGCCGGCAGGACGATCGCGGCGCGGGAACTGCCGGCGCTGCCCGGCGCCACCGAATATGCCGCCGCGTCCGCGCCGCCTTCGGCCGCGCCCGCGCCGCCACCGGTTTCCGCCTATGCCCCGGTGCGCTATGATGGCCAGACATTCGGTTACATGAGCGGCCGCGGTCTTTACTGAGCCGCATTTTCCATCTCAGTGCCGTTCGTATGGGCCTCCGCTCCGGAGCGGCCGGTGCCTGACGCGTGAACACGATGACGACCTGGCGACTTCGCATTGCTGGACTGCTGACCGCGGGCGCCCTCGCTGCCGGCGCCTGCACGATGGCGCTCGCTGCCACCGAGAAGCGGGAAGGGCCCTCGATCAGCGCGCCCTACGCCATCCTGATCGAAGGCGAGCAGGGAAGCGTATTGTTCGAGCAGGACGCCGACGCGATGATTTATCCGGCCAGCATGGCCAAGCTGATGACGGCGGAATACATCTTCCACCAGCTCAAGGAAGGAAAGATCCAGCCCTCCGACGAATACCGCATCAGCGAGAACGCGTGGCGCAAGGGCGGCGCACCTTCCGGCGGCTCGACCATGTTCGCCGAGATTCACAGCAAGGTCAGCGTCGATAACCTGCTGCACGGCATGATCATCCAGTCGGCCAATGACGCATGTATCGCATTTGCCGAGGCGCTGGCCGGCAATGAGGCGGCGTTTGGCAAGAAGCTGACCGCGCGTGCGCGCGAAATTGGACTCGAGAAGTCTACATTCGCCAATTCGAACGGGCTGCCCGATCCGAACGAGCAGATGACCACGCGCGAGCTTGCCCAGCTCGCCCGTCACATCATTCTGACCTATCCGGACCACTACAAGCTGTTCAGCGAACCGGAATTCACCTGGAACAAGATCCGCCAGTACAACCGCAACCCGCTGCTCAAGGAAATGGAAGGCGCCGACGGGCTGAAGACCGGCTATACGCGTGAGGCCGGCTATGGCCTGGTCGGATCCGCGGTGCGCGACGGATTGCGGCTGATCGTGGTGGTGACCGGCGAGAAAACGGCCAACCAGCGCGCCAGCGATGCCAAGAAGCTGCTCGAATGGGGGTTCCGCAATTTCGAGGGCCGTGTCCTCTTTGCCGAAGGACAGACCATCGGCAGCGCCAAGGTGTACGGCGGGGAGGACGGCTATGTGCCGCTGAAGTCGCCCGAACCCGTGCGCGTGATGGTGCCGAAGAACAGCAGTGACAGGCTGCTGGCGCGCATCGTCTATACCGGCCCGGTGCCGGCGCCGGTCAAGGAGGGGCAGCGGATCGGGCACGTCAGGGTCTGGCGCAACGATGCCATGGTTCTGGAGATGCCGTTGCAGGCGGCCGCCAGTGTCGGCACGGGCAATCTTCCCCAACGCGCGTTCGACGCGGTGACCGAGATGGTGATCGCGCTCTTTCGCGCCGGCTTCAACCGGTTATGATGGGCTCCGGCTCATCCCCTGTTCGTCGTGCCTTCGCCCGCCGGCGATGACCTGAAAGGCCCGGCTGCTTGCGCGGATATTTCATCACCTTCGAGGGCGGCGAAGGAAGCGGCAAGTCCACCCATGCCAGGCAGCTGTCCGAGCGCCTTCGCGAAGCAGGTCTTGAAGTCGTGCTGACCCGCGAGCCGGGTGGTTCGCCCGGTGCGGAGATCATCCGCCATATCCTGCTGTCCGGCGCCGGCAAGCCGCTCGGCGCGGAAACCGAGGCGATCCTGTTTGCGGCAGCGCGCGACGACCACGTCCGGACGGTGATCCGTCCGGCGCTCCTGGCCGGCAAATGGGTGGTCTGCGACCGGTTCATCGATTCGACCCGCGTCTACCAGGGCGCCCTCGGCAAGGTCGACGGCAAGCTGATCCGCAGTCTCGAGCGGGTCACGGTCGGTGCAGCCATGCCCGACCTGACGTTCATCCTCGACGTGCCGTCCAATGTCGGTCTCGCCCGTGCCAAGAACCGGCGCGGCAAGAACAAGGCCGATCGCTTCGAGTCCGAGACTGCGGAATTCCACGAGGCGTTGCGCAGTGCCTATCGCGCGCTTGCCGAGGAAGAGCCGGACCGCATCGTGGTGCTCGACGGCCGGGCGCCGCGCGAGGTGGTGGCCGACAGGATCTGGCAGATCGTCACCGAGCGGCTGCAGCCCGAACGCGCGCACGCGGCCGAAGGTGCAGCGCCGTGAGCGGTGGCGACGAGCGGGCTGCGCTCGCGCCGCGTGAAACGGCTGCCTTGTTCGGCCATACGCAGGCAGAACAGGCGCTGCTCGCCGCCTACAAGAGCGGCCGCATGGCGCATGCCTGGCTGATCGGTGGTCCTCCCGGCATCGGCAAGGCGACCCTGGCCTACCGCCTCGCACGTTTCGTGCTTGCCCATCCCGATCCCGCGGCGCCGGACGTGCAGGGCGCCACCTCGCTCGCCGTCGATCCGGAACACCAGGTTGCACGCCGCATCGCCGCCCAGGCCCAGGGCGATCTCCTCGTGCTCGAGCGCGTCATCAACGAGACCACCGGCAAGCTGTTCACGGTCATCCGCGTTGATGACGTGCGCCGCACCGTCTCATTCTTCGGTTCGACCGCGGGGGAGGGCGGCTGGCGGATCGCCATCGTCGACGCCGTCGACGACCTGCAGCGCGAGGGCGCGAACGCGCTGCTGAAGGTGCTGGAAGAGCCGCCGGCCCGCACGCTCCTGCTGCTGGTCAGCCACGCGCCGGGGCGTGAACTGGCCACCATCCGCTCGCGGTGCCGGCGGCTGTTGCTGCGCCCGCTCGACGAAACGGACGTGGCGCTGGCCGCGGCGGAAGCGACCGGTCGCGACGCAGATGATGCGGAGATCAGGCACGCCGCTGCTGCCGCCGATGGCAGCGTCGCCCGCGCCCTGACGCTGCTCGACGGAGCCGCGCTGGCCTTGCGTCAGCGCGTGCTCGATCTCATGGCCCAGCTGCCTGAACCCGATCCGCAGGCGCTGCATGCGCTCGGCGATGCGCTCGGCGGCACCGACCCGCAAACGCTTGCGGCCTTCATGGATCTGGTCAATGGCTGGCTGTCGTCGCAGCTTGGCAACGGTGCAGGCTCGCAACCGCGCCTCGCCCGTCTGGCGATGACGTGGGATCAGGTCAACCGCGCCGCCCGCGATGTCGAGACCTACAATCTCGAGCGCAAGCCGCTGGTCTTTGCCGTGTTCGGTGCGCTGGCCGAGGCGGCGCGGGCCTGACACCGCCGGATCGGGGGCAACTAGTGTTTCCGCGCCGTAGCCGGATTGCGAGCCCGCTGGAACGCGAGGATCTGCCGCGCCGTTACCGGGTTCAGGCGCTGGAAGGCGGCGATACATTTGTCGATGTCGGCCGGTGACCGCCGGTAGCGCCGGCCCGCCAGTGCAATGATGCTGCGGGTCGTCTCCCAGGGCAGGCCGATCGCCCTGGCAAGCACCAGCAGGGACTCCGCGCGCGTGTCGTTGACCGAGCGCACGACGGTCTCCGCCGGCATGTCCGCCATCAGCGCAAGTGCCGCCACAATTTCCTCGAAGCGCCCGCCGCGGGCAAAATCCGCCAGTTTTTCCGAATTCAGCAGTCCGGCCTGACGCAGCGACTCAACCAGCACCTGAGCCGAGGCGTATTCCGGCGTACGCGTGAGCGCCTCGGCCTCGATACGGGCCGCGACCGTATCGACAACCTCGTCGACAGCAGTGCCGGAGCGTTCTTTTTCTGCCTTGAGCCGATTGCGGACCGTCTCCGACGCCCCGTCAAGCAATTGCCTAAACAGCTGCGGCGGCAGGTCGGGACGCCGTCCGACGCGCTCGCTCAATTCGTCGTCGTGCTGTGCGCGCGCGACAAGGCGGCCAAAGCCCCGGCCGGAAAAGCTGGCACCGGTGTTGCCGGCCACGCTCATCAGCACATTCTGGTCACCGCGCTCGACCAGGACATCGGTGACCACCTCCGGCACCCTCTTTCGCCGCGATATGGCCAGCAGGTGGTCCTGGCTCCTGGTGCGCGCGCATTCGACCAGGGTCTCGGTGTCGATCCGCTCGGAATGCGTGAGCACAGGCGAGGCGACGTCGATCGCATCGTCGCAGGCCAGCCGGCGGACAATCCTTGGCGGTGCCTTGGCCAGCGGTGCCAGCCGGATCGCCAGCAGGGCGCGCGAGGACTCCTCGATCGTGGCCACGAGGCGCAGAAAGACATCGTCGATGACCGATATCTCGTCCTCGCTGTAGCTCTCGCCGCCAACGAGATAGAGGTCCGTCAAATGACGCAGCATCGCCGCTCGTCGCAGGTCGTTGCTCTGCGCGATCGTGCTGTCGACTTCATCTATGAATGTGAGTGGAGCATCCATGAGCCGTGGAACGCGTTTGGCAGGCCAGGGACCTGGCGCGGCAACGATACCTCGTCGTCGATCTGTAAAATTGGCACGGTAATTTTAGGAATTGGTTAAGCAACGCCGGCTGGCAGCCTGATTGCGCCAGTTTTTAGCAATTTTCAGAACAGGATCTTGCCGAAACGCGGTTACGACCTGAGCCGTATGAGTATTGTCAGCAATATCGCGGTTTCGGGCATAAACGCCGCAAGCCTGCGGCTGCGCGTGGCGGCCGGCAACATCGCCAACGCGCGCTCGACCGGCTACGTCCCGAAAGAGGTTGTCCAGGTCGATACCGGGCAAGGCACTGCCGCATCCGTGCGGCCGGTATCGTCAATCGGTACGGCGGCCTACGATTCGGCCGGACTCTCTGGCGACCGGGTCAGCTTCGGGGCGGATCCAAATCTTCGTTTGACCAACGAAATCGTTCAGCTCCTGGTCGCCCGGTTCGATCTGAGCGCCAATGCGCAGGTCTTGCGCGCCGACGCACAAACGGCGGCTGCGCTCTACGGCCGCTCCTCCTGATACCGGTCAGCGCCGCGCGGCTCCCTCCAGAATGTCGGTCACGCGGTCGGGCTCGTCCAGCATGACGTGATGGCCGCAGGCGAGCGTGTAGGCCTGCCACGCCGGATCATCCTTGACCCGCGCATGGAACGGCGCGAACGGACTTTCCCGCGGCAGAACCGTGCCATGCACATAGACGCGCCTCGCGATTGTCTCGTGCGCGCCGGTAAGCCTGATTTTTTCAGTGAACGCCCCGAGCGGGTGGGGCGTTGCGAGGGCATCGACACGGCCCGAGTCGTCCGCGTTGACATTGAAAAAGCTGGCCGGTGGCGGCGGCACCGCAAGACCGCCGGTCGCGCCGGCGTTGGCAAGGAAGCGCTGCGTGTTCGCCGGCACGTTGATGTCAAACAGCGACTGGCCGTCCTGCGGCAGGAAGGCATCGAGATAGACCAGTGCAGCGATGCGCCCGGGAATGCGGTCGGCGACGCCGGTAATCACCATGCCGCCATAGGAATGGCCCGCCAGAACCACGTTATCCAGTTCCTCGCAGCGGAAGACGGCGAGAATATCCTCGATGTGCAGGCCGAGATTGATATTTCCGGCCAGCAGATGCGCGCGCTCGCCCTGGCCGGTCAGCGTCGGCGTGAAGACCGCGTGACCACGCGCCCTCAGGCGTGCCGCCACCTTGTGATAGCACCAGCCGCCGGACCAGGCGCCGTGCACAAGAACAAAGGTGGCGGGAGTTGCCGCGGCCATGACTGCATGTGTTCCTTCCGGCCCGGGAGCAGGGGGACGCTAGCACCGCCCGCGTTGCCGGACCAAAGCGGCGCGGCGGACTGTCATCCCGGATAGACGAGGCGTTCGGGACTGCGCTCCTTGAGAAAATCGTCGAGCCCCCAACGTTGCACCATGGCGAAGACCTCGTCGAAATCCTCCCGCGGCAAGGGTTCGTTGATGAAGCGTTCACCGCGGCCGAATTTGCTGTAGTCCCACGCATGAACGTTCTCGAACTCGGGCGGGACCGCCAGCTTCCACAGCGGCAGGTATTTCGGGAGGCCGGCCCGGAGCGCCTGTTCGGCGCGGTTGAGTGCCCGCATGTAGCCGTGCACCACTTCCGGCGGTGAACTCGACGGCACCCACCACAGCGTCTTGAACTCGTCGGCGATGATCTTGCGCAGGCCGAGTTGCTCGGCCATGGCAATCTGCGGCGGCAGCAGGCTCGCCGCCTCGACTTCGCCGTCGAGCAGCGCCCGCAGCCGGGCACCGAACCCGCCGGTGTTCACGGTCTTGATGTGTTCGAGCGGCAGGTATTTTTCCAGACGATAGGGGACATTGAAATGGCTGCCGGCGCGCATGCCGACAGACACCGGCACGTCCCGCAGATCTTCCGGCCGGCGGATCCTTGAATCCGCGCGCACAAAGATCGCCCACGGCGACAGCCCGTAGCCCTCGGTGACGACGCGGCCCATGCCGGCGCTGGCATTGCTGATCGTTCCCCACCAGCACGCACCCTGCACAACCTCTTCCTTGCCTTCCGTGTAGGGGCGGTCCTGCGGGCGCTGAAGGTAGTCGAGGTCCTTCCAGCTCGACTGCGTGCCGCGGAATGTCTTCCAGTCGAATTCGACCTCGAGACCCTCGGCGGCGAAGAAGCCCTCCTGGCTGGCGACGAAATCGTTGAGGCCCATGCCCTTCGGGGCGACCTTGACGGGTATCAGGCTGCTGGCCATGGCGTTGCTCCCTTGTCCGGCTGTTCCGGGATGCGGGGCAACTATACAGCAACCGGGCATCGGAGGCGGCGGCGAATTGCAGCCGCCTCCGGTTGCATCAGTAGACCTGCAGCGGCAGCAGGCCGCCGGGGGCGACGATCACCCCCCAGGTCTCGTCACCCTTGACCTCGACGTCCTCGCTCTGCGCCGGCTTGCCCGGCAGCTGCAGCACGAGCTTGTACTTGCCGGGGGCAAGGTCGAGCTGGGGACCGTCCGGCTCCTTGTCGCCGACGCCGGCGCCGATCTTGATCTTCTTTTTGCCGATGGCGATGACCGCATTGCTTTTCAGCATATTGCCGAACACCAGCTTCGCCTGGCCGGGTTTCGGCAGCAGGCCGGCCTTGGCGGCCTCGGCCGGATTCTTCACCTCGAGGTCGACGATCGTGTGGCCAGCCCTGCGTCCGAGCCTGAGGACGGCCGGACCCTCCGGACTGGTGTACGCGATTTCGGCGTGGTCGTCGGCAATGACGGCGCCCTGCTTCTCCTTCCACTGACGCTTGTCCAGTTCGCGGCGGTAGAAATCGAGCGTCGTCGACAGCTTGAGCCGCACGTCTGCCTTGAGCGCGCGGCGCATGCCGGTTTTTTCGCTTTCCGCCGACTCGTGCGCCCTCGGCACAGGCAGGCCGCCGCTCTCTTCGACCTTCAGGTCGTCCGCGCTGGGCGGGGCGTCTTTGGCGGCGGCTGACTGGAGGTAGGAGCCGCTCGCCTCCACGGTTGTCGTGTCGCCCAGGACATTGATGATGAGGGAGACGCCGTCGTCGCCCCTGGCGTAGCGAAGCATCGCGATGCGGGGACGCACCACGGCGGGGGTG
>CAZUDR010000118.1:0-8572 GCA_964618715.1 uncultured Undibacter sp.
TTGCTGGTCACCGTCGATTGCGGCACCACCAGCGCGGAGACGCTGGCCGAAGCCGGCCGGCTCGGCCTCGACGTGGTGGTGATCGACCACCATCAGGCCGATGAGGAACTGCCGCCCGCCGTCGCCGTCATTAACCCGAACCGGGCCGACGACCTGTCAGGCCTCGGTCATCTCGCCGCGGTCGGGCTGGTCTTCGTGACGCTGGTCGCGGTGAGCCGCGAACTGCGCCGCCGCGGTTTCTGGTCGACGGCGCGGCCGGAGCCCGATCTGTTGTCGGCGCTGCATCTGGTTGCACTCGGCACCGTCGCCGACGTGGTCCCGCTCACCGGCCTCAACCGCGCCTTTGTCGCCAAGGGCCTGATCGCGCTGCGCCGGCGGGAGCATCCGGGACTGACCGCGCTGATGGACGTGTCCCGCCTGACCGGACCGCCGGAGCCCTGGCACCTCGGATTTCTTTTGGGACCGCGCATCAATGCCGGCGGCCGCATCGGCCGTGCCGATCTCGGCGCCCGGCTGCTGCTGGAGGATGATGTGTCGGAATGCGCGCGCATTGCCGCCGAGCTCGACCGGCTGAACCACGAGCGCCGGGCGGTCGAGCAGGCAATGCTGGAACAGGCGGAAGCCGAAGCGCTGGCCGCGCTCGGGCTGGAGGAGAAGGGCGCGGTCGTCGTCACTGCGGCGCAAGGGTGGCACGTCGGGGTGGTCGGGCTTGTCGCCGCGCGGCTGAAGGAGCGCTACGGACGCCCCGCCTTTGCCATTGCGCTCGAGCCCGGCGGCACCGGGACCGGCTCCGGCCGTTCCATCCCCGGCGTGGATCTCGGCCGCGCCGTGCGCCAGGCGGTGCGCGAGCGGCTGCTCGTCAAGGGCGGCGGCCACGCCATGGCGGCCGGCATTACCTTGCGCGGCGATGGGCTCGCCGCTTTCCGTGCATTTCTCGAGGATCAGCTGGCTGCGAGCGTCGCGGCGGCGCGGGCAGAGCGGGCATTGATGATCGACGGTGCGGTCGATGCCGGTGGTGCCGACGTCGCGCTGGTGGAACTGCTGGCGCGCGCCGGTCCCTTCGGCCCCGGTAATCCGGAGCCGACGCTCGCACTGCCGGCCCACACCCTGGCCTATGTCGACCCGGTGGGCGAGAACCACATCCGCGCGCGTTTCAAGTCGGGCAGCGGCAGGTTTCTCAACGCGATTGCCTTCCGCGCCGCCGGCACGCCGCTCGGCCAGGCGCTGATTGATAGCCGTGGCCGGACGCTGCATGCGGCCGGTCAACTGACAATCGACCGCTGGCAGGGCGATGCGCGGGTCCAGCTGCGGCTCACCGATGTCGCGGCACCGGAATAGGGGATCAGCGCTTCTTCACTCTCCGACAGAAGACGTCGTAGATCGCGCCGATCACGACGCGCGCCTCGGCACTGGCGAGGCTGTAGTAAACCGTCTTGCCGTTCCGGCGGGTGGTCACCATGCCGTCGGCGCGCAGACGCGCGAGCTGCTGCGACACCGTGGGCTGGCGCAGGTTGAGTTCGTGCTCGAGTTCCGTCACCGATTTCTCGCCTTCGGCGAGAATGCACAGGATCATCAGGCGGCTTTCGTGCGCCAGAGCCTTGAGGAAATCGGCGGCCCGTTTGGCATTACTGCGCATGCGCTCGACTTCATTCGAGCGGCCACGGCTTTCCTGGCGATGCGCGCCCACGTCCATTCAACTATCAATGTCTCGGATTCGACAGGCGCCAGACTAAAGACGATATATTGTTTACTTGCAACGGCTTTTCAGGATCGTGCGGCGGATTTCGTAGCGGTCGCATACGGTCCCGATCACCGACCGGTCCTTTCGCAGGTCTCCGGGACAACCCGCGTCCCGCCATTCCCGGATTTTGATGACCCCGGGATCAGTCGGGGGCTGGTCTTGGCCCCGGTTCAGCGACGCCGGCAGACTTGCGCAGCTTGTCCAGATCGTCGCGGACTGCCAACAGCGCCTGTCGCGCCACCCTCGACCTGCCGATATTGAGCATGAGGTCGGCAGCGACCAGCTGGGTGGCGATGTTGGTCATCAGCGTCACATAAAGCTTTTTGTCCTCGAACACGGCCGGTCGGTTGCCGGAAAATCGTGTGTTCACGTCGCCCCACGCCTGTCGCAGCCGTCCGAGTTCAAGCGCCGCAAGGTCGCTGTTGCCGGCTTGCAGGTAGTCGAGCGTCAATCGATTGTGTGCTTCTGCGGCGTCGACGAGCGCATTGAATTCCGCGACGTCGTCGGCGCGAACGCCGATACCACCGGCGCAAACTGCGAGGATCAGGACTGCAGTGCGCACAAAACGAGCCGCCATGGCCGATCACTCCGGTCGTCAAACGACGTGTTGTTGTTATTGAAGCCAATATAGCCGGCGCCCGTGCAGGCGGCGAGCGTCGCCCGGCCAATTGGTTGACAGGGGATTAAGTGATCACACGATGGACCGCTTCTGCTCGTCCTTTTCGGCGCTGGCGCGTGGTGTGCGACGCAGAACCCGCGGGAAATGGCATTTTGCCTTCCCGCGGGCTTTCCCCTATGACTGCCGCCCGACCGCAGGCCGAGAGACCGGGGAGAGCATGTCCAAGCTGAAATTGTCCGTTGCCGTCGGGCCCTACGACCGCACGCGCGCACTGATCGATGGCAGCGTACAGATCGACGGGGTCGATCCTGTCTGCATGACATTGTCGCCCGAGGAAATCTTCTTCCGCGCGCTGCGCCACGCCGAATTCGACATCTGCGAGTTGTCGCTGTCGAGCTTTACGGTGAAGACCGCGCAGGGCGGCGGCCCCTACGTCGGTGTGCCGGCTTTTGTATCGCGCATGTTCCGTCACACCTCCATCTATGTGCGCACTGATCGCATCAAAAAACCGGAAGACCTCAAGGGCAAAAAGGTCGGTTTGCCCGAATACCAGCTGACAGCGAATGTGTGGGCGCGCGCCATTCTTGAGGACGACCACGGCGTCAAGCCGTCCGATATCCACTGGATCCGCGGTGGCATCGAGGACGCCGACCGGCCGGAGAAGATTTCCATCACGCTGCCGAAGGACGTGAAGCTTGAAAACGCGCCGCCGGGCAAATCCATCTCGACGTTGCTGGCCGATGGCGCAATCGACGGCTTCATCGCACCGCGGCCGCCGTCGGTGCCCAAGGGGACGCCAAATATCGGCTGGCTGTTTCCCGATCCGGTCGCGGCGGCCAAGGACTATTACAAACGCAGCGGCGTGTTCCCGATCATGCATCTGGTCGGTGTCCGTCGTGAATTGGCCGACGCGCATCCATGGTTGCCTGGCGCGGTGCTCAAGGCATTCGAGCAGGCAAAAGCTGCGGCGCTCGCCCAGCTGAGTGACACCTCGGCCACCAAGGTCACGCTGCCTTTTGTGGAAGAGCGCCTGGCGGAAGCGCGCGCGCTCATGGGCGAGGATTTCTGGTCCTACGGGCTGGAACCGAACCGCAAGACGCTTGAGACATTCCTCAAACACCATCACGCGCAAGGACTGTCGTCCAGACTGGTCAAGCCGGAGGAACTGTTCCACCCCGGCACGCTGGAATCGTTCAAACTCTGAATGGCGCGGATCACCGCATCGCCGGTGACGCGGCCTTGCGTTGGCCCGTCACCCTCCGGGGTGGTGGGCCTGTTATTAATTTCTCAGGGGATCTTCTGATTATTTTCTGAAGGATCTGACTGGACGCCTGCACGGCCGGTACATCGCGGCGAGTTCCTTGCCTTCAAGATAAATCACTCTTGAAGTAAGGCTGCCATGATTGCTGAGCCAACGGCGAATCTCCGCGGGATAGACCAACCAGAAAATGGCGGTGCCGATAGGGTTCCTCAGGCGGGCCGAACCATGTTCTGTATACGCCTCATGAAAGCCCAGGCGTGCTCTATTGGTAAAACACCGCTGGTGTCTTGCCACCAGACCAAGCACCAGCGTGCAGGCCGAAAGGCAATCCCCGTCAATTACAACTTGCTCACCGCGCAGTTGCAAATCCAGATATCTGGCGACGTACGGAATAATATCACCGCCGCCGTCATTTTTTATGAGTACCACGCTTCTGGCGCGCTCCGCATTGCAGAAAACGCCGGCAAATACCAAAGAAATAAACAATACCCACTTTGTGGCAGGCATAGTTCCAACCGTCACCGGTGGTTTCACACGGCCCCGGTATAGCAAAACAAGTAGCAGGCCGCCTGATAGGACCCCCGCCACCCCGGAGAGTGACGGGCGCCACTTAGTTGCTGTTGTGCCTGGCGGCGGCCAAGCGTGGCAATCCTATCCCTTGGTTACCACCGGCGCCGGAGCCTTGCCCTTGCCAATTGGCACTTTGCCTTTGCCAGCACAGTTGGCCACACCAATGGCTGTCGCAATGATGACTCCAATCATCAAGATCTTCTGCATTCAGGCTACCCTAACGGTTGGTTGTTCCGGTCATTTTGTGCCTTCAATTCCTACAAACATCCGCGGCCTTTCACCAGCCATGCGCAGCGGCGAGGTTGCGAAAACCTCCGATTGTTGCAAACGAGCCACGCCACCATCCCCGATGGCGGGCTTGCTGTTTCGCATTTCCACGTGGAACGTCACCGCTCCATATTGCCGGTGCCGACCGTCGAGATCACGCTGATGTGGCCTGTCCGCGCGGTCTTCCACCAGGGCACCGCACGACGCAGCGGACACGGCGTCAAAGGGCGGCTCGCCGGCAGCAGTTGGCGAGCCGTCAGCCCGTCATCGGCCGCGTATGCCCGTCACCACGCGGCAGGGGCTTGTCGTTCGCGGACCTCTTTTTTGCCCTCACAAAGCTCTTGCCGGCCTCGCGAATTTGGCACGGTGTTGCCAGCCAGGTTGCCAAATAAGGCAAGTACCGCATCGCCGGATGTCCGGAAAAGGATGTAGGAGATTGAAAAATACAACAATAACAAGCATTGCCGGCGGTGCTCCCAAGCCGGTCTTCGACCGTCTGGTGCCCGTTTTCGAGCAACGCAGCGGCCACCGGCTTAACGCACTTTATGACACCATGAGCGGGATCGCGCAGCGCGTCATCGCGCATGAGGAGCTCGACGTGCTGCTCATGCCGGTGGGATTGCTCGAGGCCTATGCGAACGATGGCATCGTGATGGTGGGCAGCATTACCCCCCTTGCCACCATCGGACTTGGCGTAGGCGTGAGGGCCGGTGCCGCCATCCCGGATATTTCGACGGCCGACAGATTCCGCGCGGCATTGCTGGCGGCCGGCTCGGTGGTGCACGCGCCACCGGGCGCCACGCCGAGCGGCGCGCACAGCGACAGACTGATCAGGGAACTGGGGCTTGCGGAGTCGCTGACCGGACGCGTGATCCACATGGCCGGAGTGGCCGGCGGTGTCGCAATGATCGCCAGCGGCGAGGCGGGCATCGGCATGTTTCCGAAAAGCGAAATCGCCAATGCTGCGGGCGTTACGCTCGCGGGTGCGCTGCCGGCGGCACTGCAATCGGTCACGGTGTACGGTGCGGGCGTCACCGCCGCCAGCCCGGTGGCCGGTCCGGCAGCAGAGTTCATCCGGTTCCTGACCGAACCAGAGAGCGGCAAGGTCTGGCTTGCCTGCGGCTTCGATCCGCCGGCCTAGGCGGCGCGTCCCGCTCAGTCGCCCTTGCGTGTCATCTGCGCGGTCATTGCGGCTGTGTAGCCCGGCTCGACCCGGACATCGACCACCACCGTGTTGCCCGCTTCGACCGCGGCGATGGCCTCGTCGAACGTCTTCGCCAGGTCCTTGATCTCTTTCACCGGGCCGAAGCCGACGGCGCCCTGCGCCCGTGCCATGGCGGCGAGATCGATGTCTGGCTCGGAAATGCGCTGGCCGACCCAGCGGTTTTCCACCGGCCGGTTGCGCATGCGGGCGACGCGCTCCTGGTGCAGTTCGTCATTGAAGAACGAACGGTTGTTGGCGATCACCATCAGCAGCGGAATTCTGTAGTGCGCGGCCGTCCACAGTGCGGTCACGCCCATCAGGAAATCGCCGTCGCCGCAGACCGCTACCGGCAACCGGCCGGAACCCTTCAGCGCGAGGGCGGCGCCGACCGAGATGCCGGGACCGCCGCCGACGCCGCCGCCGCCGTCGCTGCCGAGATAGTCGAGTGGATGGCGGAACGGCCAGCTTGCCCCGTTCCACGACAGCGACACATGGGTCAGCGAAGTCGGCCGGTCGCCGACGGCCTTGCGCAGCGCGGCAGCCATGTGGTCGACGGTGAGTTTTTCGCCTTGCGGCGCGAACGGCGCAGGCTTTACGTCCGGCAGCGCGTGGGGCTTGCCGGGTCCGAGCGCCTCCAGGAGCGCCGGTACCGCCACGTCCGGCTCGCAGGCCAGCAGCACGTCGACCGGCGGCAGCCCCTGATAGTCCATGCTCCAGCCTTTGTGGGCCTGATGATCGACCGAGATCTGCACGACCTTCGCCTTGACCTCACCGGCATGCTTGAAGGTGCCGGCAAGATCGAGCCAGTCGAGGCTGAGAATGACATCTGCCTGACGGATCGTGTCCAGCATCTCCTGCGCCGGCGCGGTGACGGCGGGCGGCGCAGCATGCAGCGGATGATCGGTGGGAAAGGCGCATGCCACCTTCAGGTCGGAGACGACGCGCGCATTGAGCCGTTCGGCCAGCCGGACGCGTGCATTCCAGGCATCGGGATCGCGTGACACGCGGCCGGCCATGATCACCGGACGTTTGGCATTGCGCAGCACATCGGCCGCTTGCGAGACCAGCGCCGGCGGCGGTGCGACGTCCGCGCGCGGCATCAGGCGTTGCGGGTCGAGCGGCGGCACAGCGTGTTCCAGCTTTGCCTCCTGCATGCCGGCATCGAGATTGACATAGGTCGGTCCGCGCGGTGCGGTGCTCGCGATCCAGTTGGCGCGCAGCACGGATTCGCGCGCCGCGGCGGGGGAGGCGGGCTGGTCGTCCCATTTGGTGTAGCCGCGCACGAGAGCTCCCTGATCGGCGGCGGTGTGGATCCAGTCGATCCACGGCCGTCGATTGACCGCATCGACAGGCCCGGTCGCGCCGAAGATCAGCATCGGCATGCGGTCACACCATGCGTTGAAAATCGCCATCGTGGCGTGCATCAGCCCGACATTGGAGTGCACCGCCGCCGCCATCGGCCTGCCGGTCACCTTGGCGTAGCCGTGGGCGATGGCAACGGCGCTCTCCTCATGCAGGCAGAGGAGCATCTGCGGCCGTTCGTTGCCGAGATAGTTGACGAGGCTGTCGTGGAACCCGCGATAGCTGGCGCCGGGATTGAGCGCGATGAAAGGAATGTCGGTGGCGCGCAGCGCGTCGGCCACCACATCGCTGCCGAAGGCAGGCGCGTTGACGCCGGCCGGAACCGGCCGGTCGATCGCACCCAGACCGGCGTCATGGGATGATTGCGCGGCCGCGCGCAGGTGCCTGGATTGTGTCACTGGCTGGAACCCCGGTATGCCGCCGCGAACAGCCGCGGCCGGCGGCATTTGAACCGGATTACGGCCCCTGACGCAATCGGGCGAGAACCTTCAGGCCCGCATAGCCGTCGACCGGCTTCATGCCGACCTTTTTCTGGAATGCGCGGATCGCCTTGACGGTGCCGCTGCCGCTGCGGCCATCGACGCCATCGGTGTCGAAGCCCCACTCGTTGAGGCGGCGCTGGATTTCCTTGACTTCTTCCAGGGTCGGGATGCGTTCTCCGCCGGGGAACTGCTGGCGGAAGCCGCCGTTGCCGCGGATGAGATCGCCGAGATGGCAGAGCGCCAGCGCGTAGCTGCGCGACGGATTGTAGGAATAGACCGCGCGGAAATTCTGCCCCACCAGAAATGCCGGTCCGCCTCGCTCCGGCAGCCAGAGCTTGACCTTGTCGTCGGGGCGATCGAACGGCTTGCCGTCGGCGCGCTTGATGCCGTGCTTCTCCCAGGTCGCGTAGCTGCGGAAGGTGCGGTTGTCGGCGTAGCGCGCAAGACGTCCCGGCAGCGCGACCTCGTAGCCCCATGCTTCACCGCGCCGGTAACGGCCGCGCTCCACAAGATAGCGTGCGGTGCCGGCCATGGCATCGTCCGGCTTGCCGAAGGGCATCACGCGCCCGTCCTTGTCGTAGTCGACGCCAACGCGCAGCCACACCTCCGGCATCCACTGGGTGTGTCCCATGGCGCCAGCCCAGGAGCCCTGCATGTCATCGGGCTTGGCCCAGCCGCGGTCCACGATGCGCAGCGCGTTGATCAGTTCTGCCTCCCAGTAGCGCCGCCGCCGTGGCTCGCGCCAGGCGAGCGCGGCCAGCGCCGGGATTACCGGCCGCATGTATTTCGGATTGTCGATGACGTCACCGAACGAGGACTCCATGCCCCACAGGGCGAGCATGAGATAGCGGTCGACGCCGTAGTCTCTTTCCAGGCGATCGAAAAGCTCCGCATGCTCCCTGGCACGCTCGCGGCCGGTAATGACCCGCCATTCCGAGCACCGCCGGTTGATGTACTGCCACATCGGAACCCTGAACTCGGGCTGGTTGCGGTCGAATTCGTAGACACTGGTGTCCGGCGTCACCGATCCCATCACACGATCGTAGGTCGCCGGGGAAATACCGCT
>CAZUDR010000119.1:0-8567 GCA_964618715.1 uncultured Undibacter sp.
TTGTGCGGGCCAGCCAGTTTCGTCCTCTCGGGTTTATCTCGTCCGCAGCCCGCTCTGCGCGCGGGTTGGCTGGCCCGCATTGCGGTCAGGCTGCGCCCGCCGGTTTAACAACTCGTTAAGCATGAATGCCGCAGTGCGGCAGCCGCGCGGCGGCCCGCTCCGCTCGGATCGGCCATGGCGGGGATGCCGTGGCCTCATGCTTCGAGACGCGCACCTGACGGTGCGCTCCTCAGCATGAGGGGAAGGCTCTTTCGCGCGGACCCCTCTTGACAGAATTCCTATAGGACTATATGCATATCCGGTCCGGCCCGTTCAAGGGCGTTCTCATGAGACGCATGAGGGCGGGGACGGATGCGGTGCCCGCGCGCTCCGGCCTCGTCAGCCGGAGCTCCCGGGCGCCCCGGGGCTCCGCCCTACGGGCACAACGACCCGTGCGCGAGGAGCTCGCTGGACGCTTCCGCCCGTCCGGTTCTGTCCGGAGTGAGCGTGGAAAACGCAAGCGCGGCCCGGGGTGAGAAGACGCCGCCATGGAGCGCCGCGGGGCGCGCGCGTGTTTCGCCGACACGCGCTCACGCCTTGCCAGGCGTGAATCGGATTGGATGCGCCACGCGGCGCTCCATCCCCTCCCGTTTGGGAGAGCCAGGGGAAGACGGGCGCACCCGGCGCCCCTGACAAACAACACGGGCGGCGCAGCGTTGGCTTCTCTCCACCTCATCCTGAGGAGCCCGCCGAAGCTTTAGCGAAGGCGGGCGTCTCGAAGGATGAGATGGCCAAGGTTGCAGCACCTTGGCCTCATGCTTCGAGACGGCGGCTTTCGCCGCCTCCTCAGCATGAGGGGAGAGGGACGCAGCGTTGGCTGTTTGAAAACTGAAACGGTATGCACAGGACGCGCGAGGCAAACCTCTGTGTCGTCCCGGCCGACCCCCGACCTGATCGGGGGAGGGCCGGGACCCATAACCCCGGCCTTCGAGATGCGGACAAGCCGGGGTTATGGGTCCCCGCCTTTGCGGGGACGACGTCGGAGAAAGGCCATCGGTCTCATGCTTCGAGACGCGCGCCATGCATGCGCGCGGTCAGATCGCGTAACCGTCCTCTTCCATCACCGCGTACTGCACCAGCGGCGGCACCGGCGCCCAGCGCGTGCCGTCGTAGCCGGCCATCACGCTGATGCGCACGATCGACACCAGCCTGCCGTGGATGCTCTGCGTGTCCATCGTCTTGTCGAGACGGAAGGCGATCGCCGCCATGCCGCAGGCGCTCGGCTCGTGCGCCCTCTCGTTGACCGTGGTCACGGCCGGCTGCAACGGCGTCCCGTCCACGCGCAGCCGCATGTAGTGCTCGGCCTGTGCGCCGGTATTGCAGATGACGCCGACGCCGACGATCAGGCCACCGTCCGCGCTCGCGTCCGGCGGGTCCGGAATGGTCGCAATATTGACGTCACCGGCATGGGCCGCGACGCCGGCGAGCAGCAATGCTGCCGCGGTGCCGAGATGCCGTATCACGGTACGCATCGGTCTGGCCTCCCGATCGGGTTCCGCATCTCCACGATGGATCCGCCTCGGCAAGCCAACGCACACCGGCAACAATTGGTTCAGGAGGCACGGCATCGTGACGGCGGAACCCGCGCAAACGCCGTGTTTTGCGGTCCCGGATGCGGGCCCGCAGCCGGCTGTTTACTGCAGCGAAACGATTTGGCGGCAGGGTTCTGGCAGGCCTGATTCGCCGTCCCGCACGATCGTCAGCGCGGCGGCGACTCCGGCCGGAAGGCAAGGTGATGCCGCGCCCGTTGCGTCCGTGTGCCGTTGAAGAGTGGCTTGCGGGGGCGGTTGAAAAAGGTTCGGACGACCTCAATGCGCATGCTTCGCGTTGCCCCCCTGATGGCAGTCTCGCTCGCCGCCGCCGCCCTGGCCGGCTGTGAAACCACCGACGGTTCGCCCCCGTCCGTGGCGCTGGTGTCGCCGCAGGCCCGGCAGGCGATGGCCCAGGCCCCGCGGGCGGAGCCGCCGATGACCCGGGCGCGCGCCGCCCAGATCTGCTGGGCGAAGACCGAGCGCGGGCCGCTGCGCAGGAATCTCGACAAGCGCGCCGACGTCGTGACCCGGTGCATCGCCGACACCTTGCAGGCGGCACACGCACGGCCGCAGGCGCGGCCGAAAACGTAACCGCCCCGTAAAACCCGCGGATTTCGCGTTTCATCCCTCTTGCCGTGCATCGCGCGGCGGACCACCATCCGCCCGGCCACTGCCGCATGGAGGCTATGATGGCGAAAGGTCAGATACGTCAGGCCCGGGAAAAGAAGAAACCGAAGGCCGACAAGGGCAGCAAGCCCAAGCAATTGTCCGCCTACAAGCAGGCGCAGATGCAGGGCAGTCCGGGCGGCGGCCACGTCGTCGTCGCCGCGCCGGGCAAGAAGGCCTGACCGTCGGCGCCGGATGAGGCGGTCCGGCTGCCCCTCCGCATCGGGGCCGGGCAGCCTGTCGGGAGCCCCGGCGACTTCGCGACAGGGACGGCAGGTCACCATGGCCGGGCGCCCCGCCCGCCGGGTCAGGTGGCGCCCGGGGCCCCCCTTTGCGGCCCTACCAAAATACCTGCCGGGGCCGATGAACCTCGGGGCCGCCTGGTCCGACCAAGGGACAGAACCCTTGGAGGACACCGTGCTCAGACGCTTCCTGCTCCGCACCGTCGCCTTTGTCGGCCTGATCGTGCCCGCCACCTTCGCTCTCGCCCTGCTGGCCGCCCCGGCCTACCCCGCGCCGGTCCAGGCAAGCGCCTGCGGCGGCAATCTGCAGCAGGCGCAGCTCAGTCTCGCCGCCGTCCAGGCGCGCGTGCAGCAGGTCAGCAAGACCGATGGCGCGAATCTGTGCAGCGCGAACCAGCGCTATTTCTTCGAACTGGTTAAAACGCGGGCAGTCACTGCCTCGTGCGAGCTCGGTCCGGAGCGCGATCGCGCACTGGTGCGGCTCGATGCGGACGTCGCGCACATCAACAGCAACATCGCAGCGATCTGCCGGTAACAGAACGCCGATAAATAATTTTGCCCCGTGACATCCACAGCTTTGCCCCAGTTCCATGACAGCAAGGCAACCTTCGCTTAACCGGTTGCCGCCGATCATGTGCGCGGGACAACGACCGCTCATCTCACGGGGAGACATCTGCAATGCAGGAGCGCGCACGGCGCAGCATCGCCTGGCTGACCTTGACGCTGGCGGTCGCCGGCGCGCCTGCCTTGGCGCATGCCGACGACGTCGTTGACGCGCCGCAGGCCGCGGGCGATCAGGCCAATCCGGACGACGCGATCGTGCCGCTCGATCTTGATCCGGTTGTCTACGCATATTCGACGCCGGCGAAACCTGTTCGTTCCCGCAGCCTTGATCGCCCTGTCCGTGTCGACATCAACCGGACGGACCAAGCGGACGGTTCCAGCACGGTGGTGGTGAAGCAGCCGCTGCCGGTCGACTGGGACGTCAAGGTCGGCGCCGATCTCAAGCTCGGCCCGCCGCCGTCGACCACCTTCGCACCGGGCAAGCCGCTGCCCGGCGACGCCGACGACCGTACCTCGGGCGCTGCATGGGCGTCGCTCGGCGTCGTGCCCGATCTCGCCACGGTCGATGTGCGCGTTGATCCGGGCAGCGAGCAGGGCCGCATCGGCACCACGCTGCAGCGTTCAATTCCGCTGGGCGACGACGTGTCGGTGACGCTGCGCGACAGTTATGCCGTCAGCGACTCGTTTGCAGTGGCGGACACCGCGCCCGCCGGCCTGCCGCCGACGGCGCCGCAGGCGCCGGCCGAACCGGTCAACCCGGCACCGGCGTGGAGCAACGCGCGCAGCATCAACGTCAAGGTGCTGCCGACCGGCACCACGCTCAGTGCGGCCGTGACGAGCAGCAGCACCGATCCTGTCACCCACAACACGCTCAGCGTCGACCAGCAGCTCTACGGCCCGCTGCACGTGACCACTTCGGTGACCGACATCGGCGAGCCGACCAGCAACAAGAGCATCAGCGCGCGCCTCAAGCTCGACTGGTAAACGCGCCGCGTTCGCCGACGCGCCCCGATCCCGCCCCCGCCATGCCCAACCGCCGCCCAAGTTCCGTGCGGCAATCGGCGCGCTGGACGGGGTGTCAGCGCAGCGCTTGCGCAGGTGCAGGAGTAGAGCATGACAGCGATCAGACCCGAGCGGTTCGGTGCCGAGCGACGCGATGGCGACATCGACGGCCCGGAGCGGTACGCGCCGACCCGGCGGCCGCCCGAGAAACTGGGTGACCTCGACAGGGCGGTGACCGCGTTCGAAGGCGAGATCCGCGAATTCGTGCGCCGCGATGTGGTGGTGCCGCGCCAGCCGCAAAACGACGTGGAGCGGCCCAACGATCCGGCGGCCGAGCACCTCAATGCGGTCATCCGGCGCGTGTCCAGTGCATCGATGGAGGAGATCGACCGGGTCATTCTCGAATTGCAGGGCGTGCGCGACATGTTGCGCCAGGAGAGCGACCGGGTGAGCCGCGAGGTCGCCGGTTACGCCAGCCTGAGCCATGCCGCCATGACGGCGATGAAGGTCATTGCCGACAGCCTCACACACTGGAAAAACGCGCCGCCGCAGTCCGCGCAGGAAGAGTGGAAGCAGGGCGAGCGACATCAGACCGGCTGAGGCCGCGCGCGACGGCCGGTGCAGGTTGTCCCGTCCTGTGGATTGCGGCGATGGCGACACCGGGCCCCTCGCCCGCCGGCTGTGGCCGGGTAGAGTGCCAATCGGCGGACGCGGCCAGATGGATGACCACTGGCGAGACGCGTTCGAACATCTCCTCCCAGCAACTTGGGCCCCGCTCCGGCGGGGCTTTTTTACCGGAATGCCGCAGAGCGGATTCAGCGCGTGACGGCAGGCAATGTTGCGACGATCGGTGAGCCGTTCCGCACATCGAGCGGGCCGGTGTAATTGCCGACCACCACCGCACCGACCACTGCCACGAACACGGTGGCGGCACCGAGCATCAGGCCGATCATTCCCAGAGCGTTCTTGTCGGCCATGCCGGTTCCTCTCGTCGGATCTTCATCGCAAACGCGCCGCAGTCGCGCCGTCATTCAACGCTGCGGCACGAATTCGGTTCCTGTGGGGGTTGCCGGGGACAACCGCTGGCGCGCGCTGCGCGCTGAACCGCACGCAATCAATTGCAGGAAAAATGCAGACGCGGCCCGGCGGCTGACGCCGGACCGCGCCCACCATCGCCGTTCCCCTTATCAGCGGGCGAGTTCGGCGACGACCTGGCTGGTGGCCGGATCGACCAGCACCACGCGGTCATTCACCACCATGTACTTGTATGCCTTGACGGCCGGTACCTCGACCGCGACCGACTCCGGAAGGCTGTAGAGACGCACGCCGTCAGGGATGCGCGCACCGATGCGATATTCGACCTTGGGCGGTGGCGAAACAGCAACCGGCTCCTGCACCACGGTGCGGTAGATGGTCTGGCGCTGCACCGGCGTCAGCTGCAGCGGTTCGGTGGTAACGACGGTCTGCGTCTGCACGGGCTCGCGCGTGATGATCGTCGTCTGCGCGCTCGCCGCGCCCGCGCCGGCGAGCAGCGCCGCCGCGATGGCGCCGTGACGGAAACAGTTCATGGTTCCTCCTGCCTGCTGTTGTGCAGGGGAGAGAACGCCGCCGCGCCCGCCTCGTTCCTTTGGCCGACGCGGTTGCGGGTTCCGCCGTCCCGATGTGGTCACAATGTGTGGGGCGGTCCGTCGAGCAGTTTCAGCTTGGCCTTCAGCGTTTCGATGCGCCGCTCTGCTTCCGCCGCCGTCAGCTGCTGCTGAAAGGCGTCCGGTTCGTATGCATCGATGGCAAGCTGCCTGAGTTCGTTGGCCTGCGCCGTGCTCATCGGCCCACTGAACTCCGTGTCGCGGTTTGTGGCTCGCTTGATCATGACAGCCTCGCAATGGCGACCGTGCCGCGTCCGCTTGTCACCGTACCACTGCGTCGTCCGGAAAGACGAGTCATTTGAATCACTTGACGCAAAATGCCGCGCCGGCCCCGCCAGGCTACGCGCCGCGGCAGTGTGACTCGAACTCCACACCGCCTGCTTTCCCGCGGCGGCATTTCAGGTTTTGCGTGCGGCCCGACTCGGCCTGCGATACCTGCCTTGCAGACTCTGATTCGCATAAGGCAGGCCGATGATTCTGGAAGCGCTTTTCGGTTTCTCGCTTGTGTTGAATGTAACCCTCGATGCCCCCGCAGTTGACGGAAACAGCCGTACCGCATGGCTGCGCATGCCGGTGCCGAATCGCGACGCCGCGCTGCTGCCGCTGGTGCACCGGGCGACCGACTGCATCGTGCGCAATGTCGCCGCCAATCCGCGCATTCGCACCGGCCTGCGTCCGGCGGAAATCAACGACCTGATCATCGACTCGATCGCCGCCTGTCGCGGGCCGGTACGCGACATGATCGACGCGCACGACCGCATATACGGCGCCGGTTCGGGCGAGGCCTTTCTGCTCGGGCCCTATCTCGATGTCCTTCCGGCCGCGGTGATCAATCAAGTCGGGACGGAGCAGCCCTAGTCGCCGGTCGCGCCCGGCCGCCGCTCGACGAAGGTGGTGCTGAGAAAAGAGATCACCGTTTCGCCGTTCTGGTTCACGCCCGTCGAGCGGATGGTCATCAGCCCCAGGCCGGGCCGGCTGCTGGACACGCGGGTCTCGACCACCTCGCAGCGGTACTCGATGGTGTCGTCGACATAGACCGGCTTCAGCCATTGCAGTTCGCGAAAGCCGAGCGCCGGGCCGATCCTGGCGACCGGTTCGCCGCGCGCACGCGCCGCCTCCGCCTCGCGCCGCCGGTAGGCAACCATCAGCCGCATCCAGGCCAGAGCCGTGTGCCAGCCGGAGGCGCACAACGCGCCGAAATGCGAGGTCCTGGCCGCCTCCTCATCGAGGTGGAAGTGCTGCGGATCGAAGCGACGGGCGAAGCTCTTGATCTCGTCGGCGCCGAAGGTATGGCGGCCCACCTCGTAGACGTCGCCGACGCGAATATCCTCGAGATATGTCATGCCGGTGCTCCCGACTCGCGGCGCACCAGCATCTGCGAACAGGTCAGATCGGTGAGCACCGCGTCCTGCTCGTCGATGACCTCGAACCGGAACTTGACGAAGCCGCGCTCGGGCCGGCTCTTCGACGCCCGCGTTTCCAGCACCGTGGCGCGCAGCCGGATCTGCGTGCCCGGACGCAGCGGCTTGAGCCAGCGCACTTCGTCGACGCCGGGCGCGCCCATGGAGGCAGCGTCGAGCAGGATTCCGTCGGCCAGCATGCGCATCAGCAGGCAGCAGCTGTGCCAGCCGGACGCCGCCAGCCCGCCCAACAGCGTGGCGCTGGCGGCCGCCTCGTCGAGATGCATCGGCTGCGGGTCGAATTCGGCGGCGAAGGCGACGATCTCCTCGCGCGTGACCAAGCGCGGGCCGTGGATTTCGACCGCGCCGGGTGCGAAGTCTTCCCAGTGGCGTTTCGGCATGAATGCCTTTTACTCCGTCATGGTCGGACTTGTCCCGGCCATGCACGCCCTTGCCGCTGCATACCAGCCAACACCTGGATGCCCGGCACAAGACCGGGCATGACATTGGCAGGCACTGTCACGTCGCAAACCGGAAATGCATGACGTCACCGTCGGCCACCACGTAATCCTTGCCTTCCAGCCGCATCTTGCCCGCTTCCTTCGCGCCGGCCTCGCCACCGCAAGCCACGAACTCGTCGTAGCCGATGGTTTCGGCACGGATGAAGCCGCGCTCGAAATCGGTATGGATGACGCCCGCCGCCTGCGGTGCACGTGCCCCCCGCGTCACCGTCCAGGCGCGCGCCTCCTTGGGCCCGGCGGTAAAGAAGGTGACCAGATCGAGCAGCGCGTAGCCGGCGCGGATCAACCGGTCGAGGCCGGGCTCCCGCAGGCCGACCGCCTCCAGATAGTCGGTACGCTCGGACGGGGGCAGCACCGCGATCTCGGATTCGATCTTGGCCGAGATCACCACGCTGGCGGCGCCCTCCGCGCTGGCGTGCGCCTCCACCCGGCGGGAGAACTCGTTGCCGGTGGCTGCGGAGGCCTCGTCGACGTTGCAGACATAGAGCACTGGCAGGACGGTGATCAGGCCGAGGGCGTGGAACGCCATTTCCTCCTCGGGCTTGCGCGTCATCAGCCGTGCCGGCTTGCCGTCCCGCAACAGCGCCAGCGCGCGCTGCACCAGATCGAGCGTCTCCTTCGCCTCCTTGTCGTTGCCCTTGGCCTTCTTCTCCAGCGCGTCGACGCGTTTCTCAAGGCTGTCGAGATCGGCAAGCATCAACTCGGTCTCGATCGTTTCGATGTCGGCAACAGGATCGATCTTGCCTTCCACATGGGTGACATCGGTGTCCTTGAAGCAGCGCACCACATGCGCGATGGCGTCGACCTCGCGGATGGCGGCGAGAAACTGGTTGCCGAGCCCCTCGCCTTTCGAGGCGCCCCGCACCAGACCGGCGATGTCGACGAAGGTCAGGCGCGTCGGCACGATCTCTGCCGATTTGGCCAGCCTGCCCAGTTCGGCAAGTCGTGGATCGGG
>CAZUDR010000120.1:0-8566 GCA_964618715.1 uncultured Undibacter sp.
ATCTCGCGCAGCGATACCGCCAATCTGCTGATGACGCGCGTGCGCAATGCGGTCGAGGACAAGGACCTCGACCTCGCACTGACGCTGCTCGACGCCATCGTCAAGATCAGGCCGGACTATGTGGAAGCCTGGAACCGGCGCGCCACCATCTACTACATGAAGCGGGACTACGGACGCTCGATCTCTGACATCCGCGAGGTGCTCAAGCGCGAGCCGCGCCATTTCGGTGCGCTCAGCGGGCTTGGCCTCATCCTGAAGGACATCGGCGACGAGTCCCAGGCGCTGGAAGTGTTCCGCCGCGCGCTCGCCGTTCATCCGCGGCTCGAGCGGATCCCAGAGATGGTGGAGAAGCTGTCCCTCGAGGTCGAGGGCCGGCGCATTTAGGCCCTGCGTTTCCGGGTTCGCGATCCGGCCGACCTGTCCCTGCCTGGCCTCGACCGGGGCTCAATCCAGCGGCGCGGCGTCGATCAGCACGAAAGCGACGATGCACGGCTGGCCGGAGCGGTTCGCCCAGGCGTGATTGGTGCCGCGCTGGATCAGCACGTCGCCGGCGGTCATCTTCGTTTCGCCGTCGTCCATGACCGCCCAGATCTCGCCCGACAGCACGATGGCATAGTCGATCGAGCGGGTGCGATGCATGTGCGCGTGGCGCACCGGACCGCCGGTCTGCGCCGCCTTCGCCGTTTCGTCGATCGCCATCGAGCCACCGGCGGCTTCGGCTTTCGCGGCCCAGTCCCTGTCGGGCGGAAACTGCACCACGCGGAACACGCTGCCGCCGTCCGGCGGGGCGACCGGCGTCGGCTGGCTGCACAGGTCGTCCTCGGTCGCCCGGCCGTTGTCGGCCGGCGTGGCCGTGGTCTTCCAGAAATTGGTCACCGCAAAATTCGCCTGGTTCATGATCGGCACGACATGCGGGCAGGGAACATCCGAAAGGATGACGGACTGGCCCTGCGCATTGTGGCCGGTGACGATGCGGCGGAAGCGCCGGATCTCCGGACCGGGCACGGCTTTGGCGGCTTGCGGGGCGTCACTCATGAGTGTCTCCGGATACTCGGGCGTTATTGCGGAATGACCGGCAGCAGAAGATGCGAGGGCCGCTGGCCGTCATGGTAGATCTTGTGCAGCGTGGTGCGGCTGCTGCAGATGTGGTTTGGCACGTATTCGGCATTGGTGGCGCCGGCGACGCCGGTCGGCATGTCGGCCGCGGCGATGTCGATGCAGATGCGGTGGCCGCGGCGGAACAGGTTGGCCGTCGCCGTGATCTCGATGGCGTATTCGGTGATCTCGCCGGGCGTGACCGGCTGCTGTGCCTCGCGCGTGAGCGGATGCCAGGGCCGTCCCGGCCGGGAGCGTTTTTCTTCGACCGCCCGGTGCGAGGCCTTGAGCCAGCCGCGCGCCACCTCGCGTTCGGGCAGGTCGGCGGGCAGTTCGCGCTCGCCCTCGCGCACCGTGCGCACCGAGACGTCCGGCCCGACGTCCTTGAGGCTGACGATCCAGTTGGTGTCGTCCTGATCGATCTCCGCGAACAGGTTCAGCACCGAGGGACCGGCCACCAGCAGATCGTGCGGCAGCGGATCGCTCATGTAGCGCAGCGTCTGCACGGTGTTGGTCTGGGTCGGCGGCATCTGCACGAAGGCGTCCGGCGGCAGTTCATCGTCGGCGCTCGACGGCACCGCCTCCTCGACCTGCAGGCGCTCCCAGCTCCTGAGATAGAATTTGGTCCACTGCGTTTCCGGCAGCGGCCAGTCGCTGGCCGTGCGCCATTCATTGGCGCCCATCAGCCAGTAGCGTACTGGCGGCTCGTTCATGATACCGGTGTCGATGCCTTTCAGCCAGTGGTCGTGCCAGCGCAGGATCTCGCCGTGGAACGAATGGAACGGCCGCTCCAGGTGCGACGGTCCCAGGAAGGCCAGCTTCTTCGGCGCCTTGAGGCGCTCGAAATAGTTCTGCGCGCCGTTGAGATGGGTCTTGTAGGCGTAGGCGTACCAGCCGGCGCCGGTGTAGGCCGGAACCTTGATGGAGGCGATCGCTTTTTCCGCCTCCTCGACCAGCGCCGGATTGTCGTAGGGGTCGATCAGCAGGGCGAAATAGGGCGGCATGTGCTGACCCTTCTGCGTCAGCACGTTGTAGACATGCGGATACATCCGGTAGTCCGGATTGTTCATCGCCGCCTGCCACAGCGCCTCGCGCTCGGGCGGCAGCGTGCCGGGCTTGCCCTTGGTCTGGTGCAGGGCGGCGAAGTGCATGATCAGGTAGCGGAAGAAGTGCAGCACGCCGCCGGGATATTCCTCGCGGAAGCTGCCGAGGACGCCGAAGGCGCCGCGCGGATCGAACGGGAAGATCGCCTTCAGGTGCGGCGGCTGCTGCTTGGCGGCGTGAAACTGCTCGGCGCCGAAGCCGGAGATGCCGACCATGCCGACATTGCCGTCGCACCACGGTTGCTGCGCGATCCACTCGATCAGGTCGTAGCTGTCCCACTGGCGGTTACCGCCGCCGTCGGACTTGCCGACCCCGCGCGGCGAGCCGATGACATGCACGTAGCCGCGCGAGACGAAGTATTTCGTGTCGCCGGCCTCGAGCAGGCCGGCCCAGAGCGACGACCAGGACGGCTGCGGCGGCAGCGTGGCCGCCACGTCCGGGCCCTGCAGGTCCTTGTTGTAGATGGCGAAGGCGAGCAGGACCGGCAGCTTCTCGCTTGTGTCGGGCCGGTAGATGTCGACGCAGAGATTGACGCCGTCGCGCATCGGCACCAGGACGTCCTTTTCCGCGATCATGCCGGTATGGGACGGCGGCCGGTCATAGGCGACCGGCATACTGTCACTGGCCCGCGGCAGGCCGGCGTCTCTGGTCTCACTCATTGAACGCAACCTCTTGTCTGGTGCTTGCGCACTCATTGGAAAACGATCGTATAGGGATCGTGCTTGGTGCGGTAGAGCTTCAGCTCGTTGCCTCGAGAATTATCAACGAACTTGCCAGACGTGGACGACCGGTTGCGCTCCGTCGGCGAACGGTTCGGTCACGTACAGATATCCGCCGGCCCGGTCGTAGGCGACGCTGCCGATGCGGAACCGCTGCTGAGGTCCGCTTCCGAGCATGGCGGTCTCGACCCCGTCCGGATTGTGATACAGGTGCTCATCCAGATCGAGCTGCGCATAAGGCTGCGGCTGCCACGGCTTCATCCGCCCGGCGGCAACCGCGGCGAAATCGTCCGGATCGTAGAGAATGAATCGGGCGGCGAAACGCGTGGACCACCATCCGCGCGAGTCGTTGTGGCCCTCGCATTCGATCATGTCGGATGCCGGACAGGATGCGCCGTCTGCCAGCCGGCATGCGGGGAACTGGCCTACCGAGGCGCCATGAACGCAGACCTTGTCCGGTCCTTGCGGATTGACAAAACCGTACCAGTATTTGGCACCGATGCTCTTGGTGCCGGCAAAGAGCACGGCGCTCTTGCCGCTGACGGTGGTGATCCAGGCGCCGCCCTCCCACTCGTCGGGATGCTGATAGCCCTTGAGCGCCCGGTCCATCTGCTCTGTTTCCCGCGACGTCGGATATTGCAGCAGTGCGACACTCGGAAGCTTCGTGTCAGGTGACGGCGCGGCACCGGTCCCGGACTCCCAGGGCCGGTAGGCGTAGAGCGCGGGACCGAGGCCCGACCAGCCGCCGTCGCGGTAGCGACCGGTTGCCAGGATGCGACCTTCGGTATGACGGTCCGCCCAGTCCTTCGGGATCTCGAACATATAGCCGTTGACCGCATACGGATTGTTGGCAGCGACGAACCACTCGCCCTTGAACTCCGGATGGCCGAGATCGGATTTTAGCCAGCCGTGCGACGGCGCCGGCGGATCGGGCTGGAAGTGCTGGCCCCACGCAACATGGATCAGTGGTCCGGTCTCCGGCGTGTCAAGAAACTGCAAGCCGACACGCTGGATTTCATCGAGCCCTTTGAAGCGGCCGGTGAAGACACCGTGAAAGTTCTGCAGAAAGCGCGCACGCGGCAATGCGTTGAGATCGCGCGCGAGCGACGGTTTCGGGATCGTGATTTCGGCGACCTGGCCGCCGTCGGGAAGCTCGCCATAGGCAAGACGGGGATGTCCCATCACGAACAGCGACCCGGGAAAACCGTCGCTGGCACCGCGGGCATCGGGGCGGAATGTCATGGCCATGCCGCCATATTCGAACGTCCTGGGACGTTCGCCCCCTTGCGGCAATCGAAACGCGCCGAGATAGCTGAAGTCGGCCGGCATCAGCCGGCTTGCCGCGGTGGCGGGCGCGAGAACACTTGCGCCGGCGAGAAGCGATACTGCAAGTGCGAACGGAACGGTCCGGCCGGTCCGCCGCATTTTCAGATGATTTGCAGTCGCGCCCGTCGCCCCTGACATGGCACGCAAGGTCCCGCTCTCGCTACGGCACATCATCGAGGCCTCGCCTGGCTGGTCATGGCGAAATGTTGCAACCGCTGATCCGGCGCTGCCGCGGCAACAGTCCGATATTTGTGCAGCAAAAGACGACGGCCGGATACCTGCTTTGACTTAAGTCAATGCCTGGCGGCGCGATCATCGGGAGCCTCAAATTTCCCGCATCTGTCTCTCTGCCTGTCTCGCGCAAGAGTGCCTGCGGTGCGATAGTAGTTTAGCGCGACGGCGATAATGGGGGCCTATCTGCCATGCCGAAAGCATCGTTTGGTGATCGCCTCGCAGCAGCAGTAATCCTTCTCTCGGCAGCCACATCGCTCCCGGCCGGCGTTGCCGCCCAGACGGCCATGCAGCCGGGTGAAGCTTTTGTGACCCGCTTCTCGGGTACGAGCACGCAGGGCGGCCAGACCGTCATCGATGTGCAGGGGCCGGTCGGCAGCATCATCGATCTGCGCTCGCCGGGCGCGCCGCCGCAGGGCCAGCATGAGCAAAACGCGCCGCAACGGCCCGTGGTCACCGCCACCCAGGTCGGCCAGGTGTTCGGCATTGCCCTCGACGATGCCCCGTCGCCGAACATCTATCTGACGTCGACGTCCGCCTTCGGCCTGCACCGCACGTCCGACAATGCCGGATGGATGGCCGGCATGTGGGGACAGGACGGCGGTCCCGGCACTATCTACAAGCTCGATGCCGCGAACGGGCTGACGCCGACAGTGTTTGCGCGGATCATGCTGAACGATCGCACCAACAGCGGCGCCGCGCTCGGCAACGTCGCTTACGACCGCTGGCACAAGCAGTTCTACGTCTCCGACCTGGAAACCGGCATGATTCATCGGCTGGGCCTGGCCGACGGCGCCGATCTCGGTCATTACGACCACGGGACGGCGGGTCGAACCGGTTTCTTCGACGTGCCGAGCGCCCGGCTGGTGCCGCTGCCGCCGGTATCGTTCAATCCGGCGAGCACCGCGCGCATTGCGGATTGTCCGGGCGGCGATTTCGCCAGGACGCCATCGTGCTGGAATTTCGCTGATTTCCGCCGTCGCGTCTGGGGTGTCGGCGTGCGGCACGACTCCGCTACGGATGAGGTGAGACTCTATTACGCGACCTGGGGCAGCGAAGGCTTTGGAAGTCCCGATTTCGCCGACGCCGGTGATGACAAGCGTAACGCGGTCTGGTCTGTGCGCATTGGTGACGACGGCGATTTCGATCTGACCAGCGTGCGGCGCGAATTCTTCCTGCCCGATATCTTCCGCTCGCCCGAAGACATCGGGCGCTCCGGCCGCAGCCAGCCGGTTACCGACATTGCCTTCCCCGTCTTTGGCGACCAGGCCGTCATGCTGGTCGCCGAGCGCGGCGGCGTGCGCAATCTCGGTCTTGGCGAGGCGGATGCTTTCGCACATCCGCATGAATCGCGCGTATTGCGCTACGAGCTGACCGAAGAGGGGTTCTGGCAGTTGGCCGGACGCTATGACGTCGGATTTAACGACCGCAAGAACATCGGCCCGCCCTTCATCCGCGCCAACGCGGCCGGCGGCGTTTCCTTCGGGATGGGCTACGACGGTGAGGGAAATATCGACCCCGCCCGGGCCGACTCCTTCGTCTGGATAAGCGGTAACGGCCTGTGCTCCACCGATGGACCGTGCCTCGATCCGGCCACCGGACAACACAACGATACAAGGCAGGTGGACGGGCTGCAGGGCCGGGCCGCGCTGCCGTATGACGCGGCAGAGCCCGTCACCGCCTTTGATGCCTATCCGCCATCGGGTTCTGCCACCCCGATGACCGGTCCCGACAACTCCGTCATGATCGGCGTTACCGATGACCGCGGGGGCGGAGGCGCCATCTCGCTCGGCGACGTGCAGGTTTTCCAGATCGCAACGCCCGCGGTGAGCGAAACAGCGCCGGCTGTGCCCGGGCTCGAAGAAGTGGCACCGGCGGGCGGCGAGGAAAGCTGGGGCTGGGAGGAGGCACCTTTACCGCCCGATGGATGGCCGTTACCGCCGCCACCGCACATCGATACCGATCTCGCCATCCGCAAGACTGGCCCCGCGCAGTGTCAGTGGGGCGTGAACTGCGCCTACACTATCGACATCACCAATAGCGGCGCTGCCGACTATACCGGACCGCTGGCGGTCAACGACACGATGCCCGAAGGCGCCACGCTCGCCGGCGGTCCGGCCGGCTGGCATTGCAATGTCGCGGGGCGGGTGGCGAGCTGCCGCACCCTTGGCGATGCGGCGCTTCCGGTCGGCGCCACGGCATCATTGCATCTCAGCATCCAGCTACCGGCCGGCGGCGCCGGCGATCACGTCGAGAATTGCGCGGCCATCGACTGGCCCGAGATGGGCACTGACGACGGTCCCGGCGACGGCAATGACCGCGACTGTGTCGAGACGCCGGTCGTCCAGGGTATTGATCTGGGCCTGCAAAAAACAGGACCCGCCCAGTGCGCCGAAAACGCCAATTGCATCTTCGGCGTCAACATCACCAACCACGGCCCGGGTGAGTTCAACGGGATCATAGCGATCCGGGATCAACTGCCGCCCAACGCGGACTTGGCCGCCGCCGGCCCGCCCTGGAACTGCGTGCAGACGGGCAGCGATGTTGCGTGCCAGAGGCCCGCTATCACGCTCCCTCCGGCAGGGTCCACGGGACTTGTACTTCACGTCAAGTTGCCCGACGGCATTGCCGGAGCACCGGTCGACAATTGCGCACGCATCGATTGGCCGGCGATGGGTGCCGATGATGGCGCGGCCGACGTCCATGTCGACGACGATTGCCACACGGTGAATGTCATCGACGGCGCTGCTTTCTTTGACCTCTCGGTCAGCAAGGTCGGGCCTGCGCATTGCGACGCCGGCGGCGAGTGTGCCTACACAATCACTGTCACGAATAACGGTCCGGGAGATTACGCCGGAGGGATCTCGGTGCGCGATACCGTACCGCCGAACGCCTTCCGGATCGGGCCCGTCCTCCTTGCCGGTTGGGCGTGCCCGCTGGCGCTTCCTGGGGTGCCTTTCACCTGCAATTCGCTGGGCGGAGCCCCGGTCATGCACCCCGGCGACACGCGCACCCTCCCGATCACGCTGCGGCTGCCCGACCCCGTGCCGACGCCATCGGTTTTGAACTGCATCACACTGAACTGGGGGGCGGGTGGCATGCCGGCGAACGACAATCCGGCGCCTGGGGGCGGAGAAAAGCCGGATTTTAGTTGTGTCTCGACCCCCATTGGCGCCGGGTTTGACATCGAAATCACCAAGGAAGGCCCGGCCAGCTGTTTCGAAGGCCACGTCTGCGACTACACGCTCAGGCTTACCAACAACGGCCCGCGGTCGTACCACGGGGTTCTCCTCTTCACCGATACGCCTCCCAATAATTCGGTGCTGCAGAGTGCGGCAGGCGCCACGAGTTGCCCGGATCTGGGCGTGGCCGGAACGGTGAACTGCAATTTGTTCGCCGGCATTCTTCCATCGGGCGTGGCCCGCACGGTCACGTTGAGCGTTCAGCTACCAGATCCGGTCGCCGGCGACACTGTAACAAATTGCGCTACCCTGAAGTGGGCGCCACCACCGGCCGGAATTGTAGGGCCTGCCTTCACTGGCGATGACGACAATACAAATGATGGCCCGGCCTGCGTTACCACCCCCGTCTTCGCCGCCGACCTTGCACCGTTCGGCGCTACCACCTGCGAGCGCGGCGAGAGCTGCAAGCTCGACGTGCGCATCGAGAACCGCGGCGGGCGTCAGTTCCGCGGCCACGCGGGCCTGCGCGGCACGCTCGACCCCGCCGTCACCATCTCGAGCATCAACAGCCGGACACAGGGGCTGTATTGCCGCGTCACCGGTCAAGGTCGTTATGACTGCGATGCGGAGACGTTGTCCCTGAAGCCGGGGGCAGCGGCACAGCTCGAGTTGTCGATCGTAATCCCCGAGGACTTTCCGCACGATCGCATCACCCATCGCAAGGAAATGCTGTGGCCGGACCAAAAGGTGAAGGACAGGAAGCCGCAGAACGACCGCCACACCAGCACGATCGTTATTCCGGGCCCCAAGCCGCCACTGCAGCCATCGGAGTGCGCCGGCGGGCAGATACGCGGAGGCGAATGCGTGTGCCCGCCCAACGCATTGCGCAAACAGACCGGAGCGAATGAG
>CAZUDR010000121.1:0-8468 GCA_964618715.1 uncultured Undibacter sp.
TCCACTTCTTGGGGTCGTTCTTGTCCTGGTGCTTGATGTGCAGCGTGATGGCCTGGCCGTTGATGTTTTCTACCGCCGGCATGGTCCAGGGCCTCGCCACCGAGCCGGCGCCGACGGTGATCGCGAGCGGCATCGGGGTGAGCATGTGGGCGGCGTCGTATTCGCCGGACAAGGACTTGTCGCGGCTCACCGCCCATCCCGCCGTCTTGATGATGTCGACGTCGAGGCCGTACTTCTTATAGAAGCCCAACGGATGCGCCATGATGATTGGCGTGGCGCAGGTGATCGGCACGAAACCGACATTGAGCTTGCTCTTCTCCAGCGGTCCCTTGGCGTCGACGATGGCCGCCTTGACCTTGTCGAGCGGGATGAACTGGGAAATGGCGGCAACCGCCGTTGAGGTGCCGACCGCGCGCAGGAAGGCGCGGCGGTTCATGTCGGTGCCAAACAGGCCCTTCATCACCGCGGACTCGACGCAACGGGCGAGCACGGCTTCCTGGTCGTCCCAGCCCGGCTCGTCCGCCGCACCGGAGGTCGCAACCGCGTCCGGCGCGCCTTCGTAAGTGCCTTGCCCGGCAGCGCCAGCCGCCGGATTGTTTTCGATGCTGTAGAAGCGTGAATCGGCGAAGCGGGGATCGCTTCCACCCATCATCGCCAGCTGGTGTTCCTGCATCGTCGCGTGCAGGCCACACGGACAGCCCGTCCAGAGAATCTGGTCGGGATCAAAGGGGTCGCTCAGGGCTCCCATTGCTGTTTCACCACAAGTCGGCCCCGCGCTCGCGCGCAAGGCCAGGCCCAGGCCGTCATCAGCCCAGTGATCCTCTCGCCGCCATCAGCATCGAGGACCGGGTTCATGTCCTCCCCGGCTCGCCGTCAAGCCCCGGAGGTTATGATCTTCAAACCGGCGGGTGGTGCCGGCTAACCGAGTAGCTCCTTCGCCGCGATGATCGAGCGTGCAACCTCCGGCATCGGAATGTTGCGCGTCATCGACCGGTGCTGAAGTTCACGGAATGCGTCCTGTTCCGAAATGCTGCGCTGGGTCATCAGGATTCCCTTCGCGCGCTCGATCAGCTTGCGATGCTCGAGCTCGCGCTGCAGCCTGTCGATTTGCGTGTTGGCGACCTCCGCGCGCGCGTAGGTCGCCATCGCACCGTGCGCGGCACACCGGAAGCGGTCGGCGCCCACACCGATCGGCAGGATCGAGTCGGCGCCGGCGGCGATCGCCGCCGACACGTCGGCCGGCGTATCGCCTTCACAGATCAGCAGGATCGGCTGCGGCCGCGCGGCGCGTGCTGCGCGGATCTCCTCGCAGGTCTCGGCCGCGAGCTTCTCCGTATAGAGAATAAGCAGGTCGGTCGCCGACGCGCGGTCGGTGTCCAGCATCTCCTGCACATTCTCGAACACGTCCACCACGACAAAACCCCGATCATCGAGCAGCGAGCGCAGGAAGCGGTGCCGCTCCCGGTCCCGGTCCACAAGCGACGCCCGAAAGCGCTGCGGTTCTTTCAGGCGCAGGTCCATTGCAGCCACAAATCGCCAGAACTGACCCAAACTCACGGGAGACCGCAGCAAGATCGATGCCAGCGGGCTGGCGGCAGGGTGCCGGGCCGTTTGCCCCAAATTGCGCAGCCGGATTCCCCCGATGGCGTCGTGCATTTCGGCATGGCCGCCCAGCCTTTAGGCAGGTTGCCGCCTAAAAAAAGAGCCTGCCGCGAGATTGTGCGATACGTTTTCGGGCACATCCGGCCGCCGGCGCGGTCGGGGTCGCCCGTTTCGGATTGCAGTGTGCGCAAACAATCGCGATACCGGAGATCTACCGGGGAGGAGGATAATAATGTGCAGTGACCACGGGGGTGAGGCGTCGGACCAGGTGGCCGACCAGGTCGCCGACGCGGGCGGGCCGTCGCCGGCCGCGAGCCAGGCACTGGTCGAGGAACTGGTTCTGGCCAACCACATCCTGTTCGACAACGGCGTGGTGGATTCCTTTGGCCATGTCAGCGTCCGTCACGATGCCCGGCCGGACCGGTTTCTGCTCGCCCGCAACATGGCCCCCGGCAGTGTCACGGCCGACGACATCATCGAGTTCGACCTCGACTCGAACCCGGTGAACGGGCGCGGACGCAAGGTCTATCTCGAGCGTTTCATTCACAGCGAAATCTATCGCGCGCGGTCCGATGTGACGGCGGTCGTGCACAGCCACTCGCACGCGATCGTTCCGCTGGGTGTCGTGAACGGCTTTCAGCTTCGCCCGCTTTTTCACATGGCGGGCTTTATCGGAGCCGGCGCGCCGGTCTTCGAGATTCGCGAGGTCGGCGGCAACGGCACCGATTTGCTCATTCGCAATCAGGAGCTCGGTCGTGCGCTCGCCGCCATGTTCAGGCAGAATTCGATTGTGCTGATGCGGGGCCACGGCTCGACCGTCGTCGCCGAGACGCTGCAGAAGGCCGTCTATCGCGCGGTCTATGCCGAGATCAATGCCCGCTACCAGTTGCAGGTGAGCAGCCTCGGAACGATCAACTACCTGACGCCGGAGGAATCCCGGGCCTGCGTGGAAAGCGTCGAGGGCCAGATCCATCGGCCATGGGATTTCTGGAAGCAGCAGGCGATGGCCAGACGCGGTCGCTAGTCCTGTGAACTGAACCTGACCCTGGGGAAAACGCACCATTGGAGCAGAAGTCGTGACCGACATGTCCCGCCTGCTGGATGATCTCGTCACCGCAAACAGGATTCTCGCCGACAACAACGTCCTCGATTCATTCGGCCACGTCTCGATCCGTCATCCCGGCAACCCCGAGCGTTTCCTGATGTCGCGGGCGCGGGCGCCGGCGTGTATCGAGACCGGCGACATCATGGAGTTCACGCTGGATGGACAGGTTGTCGGCCCGGAACCCGGAAAGCCCTATTCGGAGCGCTTCATTCACGGCGCCATTCTGGAGGCGCGTCCCGAGGTGATGTCGGTGGTGCACAACCACAGCCCCAATGTCGTGCCCTTCTCGGTGATGAAGAAGCAGTGCTTCTGCGCGGTCATGCACATGGCGGCGCCGGTCGGCCGCGACGTGCCCAACTGGGATATCCGCGACAGGTTCGGCGACAGCACCAATATGCTGGTCACCAGCATGGAGATGGCGCGCGATCTGGCGAAATCGCTCGGCACGCGCACGGTCGCGCTGATGCGCGGGCACGGCTGCGTGGTGGTCGGCAGGTCGCTGCGCGAGGCGGTGTTCACGTCGATCTACACGGAACTGAATGCCCAGATCCTCGGCAAGGCGATGGCGATGGGCGAGTTCATCGCGCTCAGCGACGGCGAGATCGCGGCCAACACCAGGGGGCGCGCCGGGTTCACGCTCGAGCGCGGGTGGGAAAACTGGTGCCGGAGCGTGGGGCGTCCGTACCATCCGCTGGCCTGGGAGATGGGTCCGGGATTTTCACGCACTGACAAGTAGCTGCGGCCGGACCGGGCAACGGTCGGCGGATGTCGCGCCGCGTCCGCGCGCCGCGCATGGACAATTCCCGGGGGCCATGGTTAGCTTCCTGTAATAACAATCAAAATTCAATCGGAGGAATGCCCATGAAGCCAGTTTCCCTGACGACCTTCGCCGCCGTGTTTGCGATTGCCGCCGCGTCGGCGCAGGCGCAGACCATCAGCATCGGCACCAGCCCGGTCGGCTCCTCGAACTACGCGCTCGGCAATGCGCTCGGCAAGGTGATGACGGAGCAGATGGACCTGCGCGTGCGCGTTGTTCCCTACGGGGGCGGCCAGCAGATCCTGCCTCTTATCAACAACAAGGAACTGGAGATGGCGCTGCCGGCGTCGACCGACGCCTATTTCGCCTACACGGGTTCGGGCGGACCGTTCAAGGAGCCCAACAAGGATCTGCGCGTGATCGCCACCGTGTTCCCCTATTACCTGAGCTGGTACGTCCACAAGGATTCACCGTACAAGAGCCTCGCCGATCTGAAGGGCAAGAAGATCGCGACCGGCTTCACTGCCAATTCGGCGCAGCACACGACCTACCTCGCCGGGCTTGCCGCCTTCGGCGTCAAGGAGTCGGACTTTGATGGCGTGCCGGTGCCGCACGTGGTGCGCGGCGCCGACGACTTCATGCAGGGCAAGGTCGAGGCATCCACCTTCGCCATCGGCGCCGGCAAAATGTCCGAAGTGGACGCCAAGGTCGGCGGCATCCGCTGGCTGAGCATGCCGGCGGACGAGGCGGCGGAAAAGCGGGTCAAGGACATCATGCCGGCGGCATTCATCGACAAGCTTGAGCCGTCCAAGGCGCTGGTCGGCGTCGTCGGTACCACCAATGTGATCTACCACGACTACCTGGTCATGGCCGGCACGCAGATGTCCGACGACAACGCCTACAAGATCGCCAAGCTGCTCTACGAGCAGCAGGACAAGCTGGTGGCGGTTTCCAAGATCTACGGCCGCTACAAGAAGGAGAACCTCGCGCGCGACCACGGCGTCCCGTTCCATCCCGGCGCCATCAAGTTCTACAAGGAAGCCGGAATCTGGAAGGACCGGTAGGCCCGGTGGCCTCAGCGTTCGGGCCTGATCCCCCATGACGGACTCTGCCGGCGATCCGTTGAATCAGCCGGCGCCGTGGATCGGCACGGTGACGAGGATTCTCGCCGCCGTGCTGACCCTTGCCGCGCTCGCCTGGGCGGCGGATCTCTACCGCACCGCCGGGCTTCTGCTCATCAACGAGCAGTTCAACGCGTTCATGCTGGCGCTGGCGCTCGCACTGGTCTTCCTGACCTATCGGGCGCGCAAGCACGGTTCGGCGAGGGTGCCTTGGTACGACATCGTCGCTGCCGTGCTCGGCATGGTCGCGGCACTGTACGTCGCCTGGGACTATCGCGCGTTGTCGGATGCGATCGCTTTCCGGCCCCTGCATGGCGTGCTCATCGGCAGCATCCTGCTGCTGCTGGTGTTCGAGGGCCTGCGCCGCTCCAGCGGAAATGTGCTGGCCGGCATCCTCGTCATCTTCATCGCCTACGGGTTTCTCGGCTGGCTGCTGCCGGGCGACTTCCAGGGGCGCTATGTCAGGCCCAACGGCCTGCTCATCTATCTCGCCCTCGACGTGAATGGTGTGTTCGGATCGGTGTTCGGCATCGCCTGCACCGTTGTCGTCTCGTTCCTGTTTTTCGGCTCGCTGCTCTCGCGCTCGGGCGGGGCCAACTTCTTTACCGATCTCGCCATCGCGGCCTTCGGCGGCTTTCGCGGCGGCGCGGCCAAGATCGCGATCATCGCGTCATCCCTGTTCGGCACCATTTCCGGCAACGCGGTCTCGAACGTCGTGTCCACCGGCATCGTCACCATCCCGATGATGAAGAAGTCGGGCTACCGGGGCCACGATGCCGGTGCCATCGAGGCGGTCGCCTCGACCGGTGGACAGCTCATGCCTCCGATCATGGGGGCCGCCGCCTTCATCATGGCGGAACTGCTGGCGCGCCCCTACAGTGACATCGTCATCGCCGCGACAGTACCGGCGATACTTTATTATGCGGCCCTGTTCATTCAGGCCGATCTTGAAGCGGCCAAGAGCAAGATTGCGGCCGTGCCGCGATCGGAAATGCGGCCCTTGCGGCAGGTTCTGCGGGAAGGTTGGTATTTCCCCATTCCCTTCGCCGTCGTCGTCTTCGGCCTGTTCTGGCTGAACCTGAGTCCCGATACCGCCGCCCTCTATGCCTCGCTGGTGCTGATCATCTGCGGGATGTTTGGCAGCTACGGCGGCAAGCGCATGCGGCCGATAGAAATCGTCGATGCGCTGGTCGACACCGGCCGCAGCGCGCTCGACATCCTGATGATCGCTGCCGCTGCCGGTTTCATCATCGGCGTGCTCAACGTGTCGGGCCTCAATTTTGCGCTCACCATCCTGCTCATCCATCTCGGAGCCGGCAATATGGCGTTGCTCCTGCTGCTGGCGGCGGCTATCGCCATCGTCCTCGGCATGGGCATGCCGACGGTCGGCGTCTATGTGCTGCTCGCCTCGCTGGTCGCGCCCGCGCTGATCGAGGTCGGCGTTCCCGACATTGCCGCGCATCTGTTCGTGCTCTATTTCGGGATGATGTCGATGACGACCCCGCCGGTGGCGATCGCCGCTTTCACCGCGGCCAGCATTGCCCAGGCGGATCCGATCCGCACCGGCCTTGCCGGAGTCCGCTTCGGCTGGTCAGCCTATATCGTGCCGTTCCTTTTTGTGTCATCGCCGACGTTGCTGATGCAGGGCCCGATCCCCGATGTGCTCCTCGCTGTCGGGACCGCGATCATGGGCGTCTATCTCGTGTCCGTCGCGATGGCCGGTTTCATGACGAAGCCGACCGGCCCGCTGTTGCGCGCCGCCTTTGCGCTGGCAGGCCTGGCGATGATGGTTCCCGCGCGGGCGTTCGCGGGAGCGATCTGGACCGATCTTGCCGGATTTCTCGCGGGATGCGTGCTGATCGCGTCGCAGCTCGACTTCGTGCGCAACCTGCATCCGTCGCTGCGCAGAAAGGCCTGACGGCACCGGCGTGGTGCTGCGGAAGCACAACGGGAGAGGGCGGGGCCAATGACACCAGCATCCGGGCGCGCGGCCTTTGTGACGGGCGCATCGACCGGTCTCGGCTATGCGATCGCGACGGCGCTTGCCGGCGAGGGCTACGACCTTGTCGTTGCCGACCTCAACATCGGCATGTTCGAGGGCTTTCTGGCGGACCCGGCGTTGCAGGGCCGCAAGGTGGTGCCGCTGCGTCTCGATCTGCGGTCCGCGCAGGATATCGAGGAGGCTTTCGAGGCAGCCGTCCAGGCATGTGGCGCGGTCGACGTGCTGGTCAACAACGCGGGCCGCACGCTGCTCAAGCCGGCGGTCGAGGTGTCGTGGGCCGAATGGGATGACGTGATCAACATCAATCTCAAGGGCGCCTATTTTCTGTCGCAGCAGTTCGCCGCCCGGTGCATCGCGCAGGGACGCCCCGGCAGCATCGTCAATCTGGCCTCGACCCACGGTCTCACCGGACTTGCCGGCCGGTCGGTCTACGGCATCTCGAAGGGCGGCCTTGTTCAGATGACCCGGATGCTGGCGATCGAATGGGCCCCGCACAACATTCGCGTCAACTCCGTCGCGCCGGCCACCGTGCTGACGCCGTCGCGCCAGCAACTGCTCGACGACGAGGCGCGCCGGCGCATGCTCGCCCGGATACCGAGCGGCCGTTTCGTCACACCGGAGGAGGTCGCTGCCACGGTCTGCTTCCTGGCCGGCCCGCGCGCGGGCTCGATTACCGGGCACACGCTGCCGGTGGACGGCGGGCTGGTGGCGATGTGACGGCTGTCTAGGCCGTGAGGCACAGGCCGTGGTCGGGCTCGAATGACAGATAGACCTTCTGGTTCGGGTCGATCTGTTCGTAATGATCGATCTGCACGCTGAGCTCGTGCTGGCCGACCCTGACGCGGCAATCGAGCATGTTGCCGAGGTAGACAGTCTCGATCACTTCGCCTTCGAACAGGTTGTCGCCGGCCTCGCCGTTCGGCTTCCTGAGGTGAACCTTGATGTCTTCCGGCCGCAGGCTGAGGGTGAGCGGTTCCCGTTCGCGCGCGTCTTCCGCGCCCAGCGCGCGCAGACGGAGCGGCGCCCGGCCTTCGCCGAGCGGCACTTCGAATTCGCAGAACCCGCCGCTGTGGCGGAGAAGTACGCCCGGTATCAGGTTGGCGACACCGATGAAGTTGGCCACGAAGGTATTGGAGGGATTGGCGTAGATGGCTTGCGGATCGCCGATCTGCTGGATCACGCCCTTGTCCATAACCACCACGCGGTCGCTCATGACCAGCGCCTCTGCCTGGTCGTGCGTGACATAGATCGAGGTGATGCCGACCTCGTGCTGCAGGCGCACCAGCTCGACCCGCATCTGCTCGCGCAGCTTCGCATCGAGATTGGACAACGGCTCGTCGAACAGGATGACGCGCGGTTCATAGACGATGGCGCGCGCAAGCGCCACGCGCTGGCGCTGTCCGCCGGAGAGCTTGGTGGCATAGCGATCCGCCAGCGGCGCGAGCCCGACGAGATCAAGCGCGCGCATCGTCCGTTCCTTGATGACCGATCTCGGCGCCCGGCGCACACGCAGGCCATAGGCGACATTGTCGAAGACGGTCATGTGCGGCCAGACCGCATAGCTCTGGAACACCATCCCGATGTTGCGGTTTTCGGGCACCAGAAAGATGCCGCGGCCCGGAGCCGCGACAATATCCCCGCCGATGCGGATCTCGCCGGTATCGAACCGTTCGAGGCCGGCAATGCAGCGCAAGGTTGTCGTCTTGCCGCAACCGGAGGGTCCCAGCAGGGTGACGAATTCGCCTTCGGTGATCGACAGGCTGACGTCGTTGACCGCCAGTTCGTCACCGAAGCGCTTGCTCAGGTGCTCGATCTCGACCATGACGTTGCCCGAGCCGGTCATGGCCGCACCGCCAGCGTGTGCTGCGGGTCCGGCCGCAG
>CAZUDR010000122.1:0-8468 GCA_964618715.1 uncultured Undibacter sp.
GAAGGCCGGAATCTCGAAAACCACCGGATCCTGCCGAACATCGACCAGGCAGGTGATATACAGGGTATCGTTGTTCGGCCGCGCGATCACACGTAACGTATGGTCCTTGAGCTTGGTATCGGCCACACAGACATTCGTCCGATTACCAACTTGGTGAGCAAACTTGTGAATCAGGTTGTACATCGCGACGTACTGGTAGGACCGGCGCACCAGGTTGTCGATCTGCTTATCGTTGAGCGTTCCCTGCTGCGCTTGCGCGGCAGCTATAAATCCGACAAGTGCGGTCGCTGCTACAATGATTCTGATCATTCTTTTTTCTCCCGTCTTACATCGAGTGTTCAGTCGCTGCATTCCGCCGGCACGATATTGTCGAGCGTTACGGGCTCAACCGCCGCTGCCTGATTTGCACAGCACAACATTATCGAGACGGCGACGATTTGGATCGAGAGGACAGTGACTTGGCGCATGGTCAGTCCAAACTGTTCGGGTGAAACCTGTTTAGCCGTAATTTGGTTGCCTCACGTCGAAGGTCCCACCGAACACATTGTCGCAATTGCACGATGCCTGATGGCATCACAAGGTGATATTTTTGCACCGCACTCGCCATGTCCGCTTTGGGTCATTTTCGACCGATCCAGCAAGCCTTGTTTGCCGGCTGATGTCCGCTTCGCCCCAAGAGCAGACCTCTGGCTGGATCGGGAGAGGCGGCATAGTGGTCACATTGAGTGAACCATGGGCCTGTAATTCATGCTCCCAAACCGGAGCCTCGAATCATGCGCTACGAACTCACCGATCATGAATGGACAGCCATCAAGAGAGCAGGCGCGATGCCGGCCGAATGCCGCAACATCTTGCTTGATCGCCCGCTCCAAAATGAACTCGAACTAACATTCAACCCGAGCCACTTTTTCCGGGGTGGATAAGATTAAGTCTGCCGCGCGCTCGGAGACCATGATGGTCGGCAGATTTGTGTTGGCGCTAGGGATGCGCGGCATAACGGATGCATCGACGACGCGCAGGTTGCTTATACCATGGACACGACAATTGTGATCCAACACCGCCATTGGATTGTCGGGCCGGCCCATCGCACAGGTTCCGCTCGGGTGCACCATCGGCGCCACGGCGGCAAGTATTTCAGCGTCGGTCAGCGGTAATTGGGTGAAGCGATTTGCAAACCATCGTCCCGGTTGGATGAGCCGGTTCATGATCATGCGAGTCATTGGCGCGGGCGCGTTGAGCACAGTCTTGGCCGCAATGGCGAGCAAGTTTCCGCGAAATCCCGGCCTATTGAACTGATGCAGCGATAGCACTGGCGGAAGCAGGAAAGCATCCTTGTAGGCGGCTGCGACAGTAGGTTCAAGCAGAAGGCTTTCCGCATAGCGTGCGGCGTAAAGCAGACGCGGTGGATCGCGAACGTCATCCAGCAATCGGAATTCGACGCACGGCGGTACATCCGGGTCGGCGCTTGTGAGCGTGACTCGGCCACGGGAAAACGGCGCATATAGTGCCGCACCCATCATTGCAATGTCGGGGCCATAGGAACGCGGACTGACGCGCCCGATCATGAACACCAGGACATCGCTGCCTGGACAGCCGCTTGCTCCCGAAGACAGCCGCATGGCGGCGATGCCAAACCGTCGTAAATGACCAGCCAAACGTGAGCGTGGCGGCAGCGTTAAGGCAATATGAAGATAGGGATGGTTCTGTAAATTGCGCCCGACACCGGGACGATTAAGAATTGGCGTAATCCCGAGACGCCGCAAATCGCTCGCTAGGCCAATACCTGAGCGCATCAAAATTGTCGGCGAGTAAATGGCGCCGGCGCATAGAATGGTTTCGCGTGCTGAGAGCTGTTTGATCGTTCCCGCGTGCCGCGCCGTAGCGCCGATGATACGCAGGCCGTCGAAACGCAGACTGGTGACATGAGCCTCCGACATGATAGCAAGATTGCCACGCCGCCGCACGGCATCGGTCAGGTAAGCGCTCGCAGATGATGCGCGGCTATTGGCGTCTTGGCTCAGCGGGATCGCGAAGAAACCATCACCTGGCTCCTCATTGACGTCTTGGACTTCACGCACGCCGCGTGCCGCAGCTGCCTGCTCGATGGTCTTGACAATTGCAGGCCATTCTTCTCGCGGTAATCGCTGGATTGGGTAAGGCTTTGCTGTAGTCTGGCTTTGATCACGGTCTGCATCGTTTTCAAGCCGGCGGAAATAGGGCAGCACGTCGTTCCAGCCCCACCCCGCCGCGCCTGCTGCGAGCCAGTCATCATAGTCGCCTGGCAGGCCACGCAAGGCCCACAAGCCCATGACGCTCGAGCCGCCGCCCATCACCCGTGCCTGGAGATACGGCCGCGAGGGACTGCCGGTCGAGCGAACGGCCTCGAGCTTCGGCCAGAAGTAATCCGGATTAAGTGACGAGCTAGGAAACGTATCGGCGATGTCTGCGGGAATTGCGTTTGGCGGCGTGTCGCGCCCGGCCTCCACCAGCAGCACACGCGTTGCTGGGTCTTCAGATAACCGTGCAGCCAATACCGCACCGGCGCTTCCTCCGCCGACAATCAGAAAGTCGAACTGATTCATGGCATTGTGATACAGATGCTACCGAAATGGTTATCGCAACACGAGGTCAGTTGAGCCGTGTTCCACGTTCGCCGTCGAACAGGTGATAGTTGCCAACGTCGAATTTGAAATGGATGCGGTCGCCTGCTGACAAGACGCGGTCGGGGTCGACCTTGGCCACGAGTGGGTTCGGGCCGCCATAATCGAAGAAGACCAGGGTGGTATCGCCCATGGGTTCGATCAGACTGATGGTTCCCGGTATCGCACCCGGCTCGCCGGAGTCGGCCGGCAGGACGTGCTCGCTGCGTACGCCGAGCACGATCCTGCGCCCCGCCTTTCCTACCTCCACCCCGGCGGGCAACGCAGCCGAGAGATTCTTTCCCCGAAACTCCGGTGTGCCGCTATTGGCCGCAATTTCCCCATCGATAAAATTCATCGTCGGCATGCCGAAGAAGCCCGCAACGAAACGGGTCGCCGGACGCCGATAGATGTCGAGCGGCCCGCCGACCTGCTCGATGTGGCCGTAATTCATCACGACGATGCGGTCAGCCATGGTCATGGCCTCAGCCTGGTCATGGGTCACGTAGACGAATGTGCTGCCCAATTCCGCGTGCAGGCGCTTGAGTTCGGTGCGCATGTCGACGCGCAACTTGGCGTCGAGGCTGGAAAGCGGCTCGTCCATCAGATAGACTGCAGGGTTGGTGACAACGGTGCGCGCGAGGGCGACACGCTGTGCCTCGCCGCCCGAACATTGTCCCGGGCGCTTGTCCAACAAGGACTGAATGTGCATCGACTCGGCGGCTCGGCGCACGCGCTCCTCGATCTCCCGCGCTGGCACTTTTTTCACGCGCAGACCAAAGGCGATGTTGTCGAACACGCTCATATGCGGAAACAGGGCTAGATCCTGGAAAACCATGCCAAGCCCGCGCTCTCCGGGTTCGGTATAGGTAACGATTTGATCGCCGATGATAATCTCGCCGCTCGTCGGCTGCACGAGGCCGGAGATCATATTGAGCGTAGTGGTCTTGCCGCATCCTGAGGGGCCCACCATAATCAGAAACTCGCCGTCGTTAATATCAAGCGAGATTCCCTGAACGGCGGTTACACCGCCGAAGGTCTTGACCAGGTCTTTTAAGACAATGTGTGCCACGAGGCTTGTTCTCCCGGTATTGCTGCAGTCGGCCTCTCTCCTAGCGGCGCATCATGCCGAAACTGAAACCCTTCACCAGATGCTTCTGGATTGCGATACCTAGCACGACGACAGGAATCGTGATCACGGTGCCGATGGCCGCCTGCGGCCCGTAGAGGCGGCCTTCCGAGGCACTTTGGAATTTGTTGAGCAGGACCGGCAGCGTCGACACTTTCGGGTGAGTGAGCGTGAGCGAAAGCAGGAACTCGGCCCAGTTGAGGATGAAGATGAACAAGAACGTGACGACCATCCCGGACGCGACGAGCGGTAGAACGATCTTCCACAGCGTGTACATGCGGCCAGCGCCCATGATGCGCGCCGCATGCTCAAGACTGTAAGGGACTTCATCGATGAAACTCAGCATCATCCAAATCACGAACGGAAGGGTAAGAGCAATATAAAGCATGCTTACGCCCGTGCGCGTGTCGAATAGGATGATGCGCGTTCCGAATACCGCCTCGGTGGCGAAAGGGATCATGATCGCGTAATACATCAGAAGCGGGATCGCCACGACGATTGGCGGGATCATTCGGATCAACAGGACCGAATGGCGAAATTGTTTGCCACCAATCCCGAACCGGGAGATCGCGTAGGCGAGAAACGTGCCCAGAAAAAGTGCGATCAACGAGGCAACGGTACAGATAATGACCGAATCCGCCAGTGAGCCCCAGATATTGAAAGGCTGCTCGGTCGCCTCGCGCGCCACGCCGCGTCCTGCGACGTCGAAGGTGAAGATCTGCGCATAGTTTTTTAATGTGGGATCATGCGGCAGCCAGTGGGGCGGCCAGGTCACCCATTCACCGGCGTCTTTGAACGAAGTCTGCAGCATCCAAAAGAGCGGGAATAGGACGATCAGCGCCCAGCCAATCAAGACGGCGTGGCGCAGGACCGGCGTGTAATCGCGCCGGCGGCGGGACGTTCGGGCCGCAGCATGCTGGGCCTGCTCAGCGTTGACGATCATCTGATGCGCTCCCGCTCAACCTTTGCGTGCTGGCGCGTCAACAGCCAGATGCCTGTAAAGATCAGGAACGAAAATATGAACAACAACAGAATCGAAGCAGCCGCGCCGAAGCTGTATTTGTTGAACTGCCAAACCTGCTCCCATAGATAGAAGGCGATCGTCTGGGTGGAAGTCCCCGGCCCGCCGAAGGTCAGCAGCACAACAGGATCGAACAATTTCAACGCCTCCATCGTGCGTATGATGACGGCGATCATGATTGCTGGTCTGAGCAGCGGCAGCTCCACCCAGAAAAATATTTGACGGCGGCTGGCCCCCATCACGCGCGCGGCATTGATAAGTTGAGGCGGAAGGGCGGAAAACCCGGACAGGAAGATCAGGAAGGTCAAAGACGTCCATTGCCAGACGTCGGCGAGGATGATCGCCCATTGTGCGGCCAGCGGATCGGACAGCCAGCGAATGCGCGGGTCGATTCCGAACATCGTGACGAACGGCGACAACAGTTGGTTGAGCGGCCCACTGTCGAGATAGATCATCGAAAAATTGTAGCCAGCCACCACCGGCACAACCATCATTGGGATCAGGAAGATCGTGATGTAAATGCGGCGCCCGCGCGTAACCTGATGCACGAGCATCGCCAGAATGAATCCAATGAGCAGTTCGAAAGCGACAGCGAAGCCCGCGAAATAGAATGTCCGGCCGAGCGCCGCCCAGAAACCTGCATCGCCTATAACGCTCTCGTAATTGCGAAAGCCGGACAGGTACGACTGCTCGAATGGCCGATTGGCACGCCAGCGCAACAGGCTGATGTAGATGGTCAGAATGAACGGAACGAGGACGATGAGGATGAATGTCGCTTCGACAAGGATGAAGGGAATCCAGCGGAACACCCGCTCTTGCCCGAGCCAAGCCGCGAGCCGCGCAAAAACGCCAATCGGGCGAGCCGCCCGCTGAACAACAGGAACGCTTGTGGTCGCCTGACTCATGGGCTACGTCGCCGAAAGCTTGGGGGGTATCATGTCGAATTGGGTGCAACGGCCGCACTGCCACGGCATGCGGTCAATCCGCGATGCCGTGGCGTATGCTTTACCTCAAGGTCCGGTTAAAACTTGTCGACGTAAAGACCGTCTGCAACCCCCTTGCGCCAAGCCGCGATCTGGCTCTTGCGGCCGACGTCGTCGGTAACTTTGTTCCAACCCGGCTCGATTTTTTTCGCAGCTACCTCCGCCGTGATGTTGCCGTTCATCACGTCGGCGAGATTGTTGTCGAGGATTTTCATGTACTCATAGTGGCCCTCGATAAACAGCAGCGACGTTGTGTACTTGGCGTTTTCCAACGTCACGTTGACAAATTCCTCGCTGAATTTCTTGATGATGCCGGGGTCGTTCTTGTTCTGCTCGCGATAGGGGTCCCAAAAGCCCTTTGGATGCGCAATCGCCCGGTTGCCGACCGATGGGCTGGTCATCCACTGTATGAACCAGTAGGCGAGTTCAGGATGTTTGCCATAGGCGTTGACCTCGTAGCTCGTCCCCGCCGCTTCGGATGCGCGGCGGACCGGCTTACCCGGTGCGGTCGTGGCCGGAATAACGCAAGGGATTTGCTTGCCCTTGATGACACTTTTCGGATTGGCGTTTGCGTAGCCGAAGATCGACGGGAACGACATGACCGAATAGGCTTGTCCGCTTGCCCAGAACGGATAAATTTGTGGCGTGCCCCAGCCCTGAATATCCTCCGGCATGTATTTGACGATCGATGCAAATGCGGTGATCGCCTTGACGCCTTGCGGCGTGTTAATGCGCGGATTCATGTCCTTGTCGAAGAGGAGGCCGCCGAAATAAGACGGAAAATGGCGATGCGAGAAGTTGATCGAACGATAGCCCATCGCGCCGTATAATGGTTTTTCGAACTTAATGCCCCAACGCGTCTGGCCGGCCTCGGTGTGGAAGAACTTCGCCTGCTCCTCCCAATCAGCCATTGTCGCCGGACAGCCGAGGTCCTTGTTCGTTGCTGCCTTGAATTCGGCGCGTGCTTCAGGATTTTCGACGATGTCCTTGCGCAGCACCAGCATGATGTGGTCGCCATCGAGGACCATGCTGTAGAGCTTGCCGTTGTATTTCTGCTGGGCGATAAACGCCCCGGGCATACCCGAAAAGTCCGGTTTGCCTTTGGCCGCATATTCATCAAGCGCCTTGAGCACGCCGGCGCTGGCACCGTCCGGCTGGGTGTAGGGAAAGTCGTTGAACAAGTCGAAGGCGCCAGTCTTGGCGACCGCTTCGCCCATGATCTTGCTCGGGATGTCGGTATAGCCAAGCGGCTCACTGACGATCTTGATCCCGGTCATTTCCTCCCATTCCGCCGCGAAATCAGGCATCGCGTTGCGAAACAGCGAGTTGAGCAGCATGGTCAGCTTTGGATCCTTCATATTGTTGGCTTTGACGTAGGCCTTGGCGCCGTCGATCGCACGCTGGGCAACCGGGCCATACTTCTGCTGCGCAGCAGCAGTGTCAATCATCGCCACGACGGTCATAATAAACGTGCACGCCAGCGCGGCGCGCGACACCATGGACAGTGTCCGCTTCATCTTGACCTCCCTCAAGGTTCGTTTCCGTTTGGCACTGCTTGCTGTTTGCGCTTTCGATCACGGAGCGGATCGCGCGCCATTATGCCAATGGCAACACAATAATTCAGCGGGGATTCCAGTGCAATGTAGCCCGTCAGCGCCAGCCGGACTGAAAAGAGAGACGGATACGGCCACATACTTGACGCCGCAGCGCTACCACCTGATGCCGCAGCGCGACATATCTTCCGCGTAGATTTATCCACGGCAATTAACGCGACGGTCGGCACTGATGAGCTCACATTGGGTGGCCCGGGCGGACCGCCAGCCATATCCTGGGCACTGACGCCCAAGACAAACAGCGCGCCAAGTCGCAGTTGGGTCAATCTCGACGGACCTCGCAGGGCATAAACTAACGGCCCATTTCCGCTTGGATCCGAAAGCGACTGAATTGCTGCGTTGCCGCGAAATGTCGAGAAGGGCCATGTGTGGACGGCTCCAAGTTGGCAAGAGCTTTCTTCACGTTTGCAGCATTGGTCGGTGCAGCCATGTGTTCGGCCTGTTAGCGCGGCACACGGGCCGCTGGCCATAATGCCCTCCGCGGATCAGGTCCCGGTCAAAAGCACGCATTCAAAGATGCTCTGGCCCATTGTGGGTTGTCCTGATCGCCGGATCGACCGGCTCTGCATTACGTGCTGATCGCCCTTCCAACTGTTACATCACGCCGGATTTCCGGTGTGATCTCGATTACGCCGCAAGCGCGGCGGGTTCTCTGTACCGTTCGCCCCTGGCCATCATCGCCCATGCCATCCTGGCAAGTTTGTTGGCAAGTGCGATGGCAGCGACCCTAGTGGGTCGCCGCGCCAGCAACGCCGTGAGCCATGGCCGATGCGTGGTGCCGTGGATCTTGGCATAGCGGATGACTGCGAGTGCGCCGGCTGTGAACAGGCTGCGCAGATAACGATCGCCTCGTTTGCTGATATTGCCGAGTCGCTCCTTGCCGCCGCTTGAGCTCTGCTTCGGCACGAGCCCGATCCAGGCCGAGAAGTCCCTTCCGGATCGGAACGCCTTCGGATCAGCGACACTGGCAACCAAGGCGGTGGCCAGTGCTGGACCCACGCCCGGGATGGCATCGAGCCGCCTGCTCGCCTCATTGGAGCGATGCCAGGCTCTGATCTTGCGATCGAACTCCAGTATCTGCGC